>JBELAS010000141.1:0-4752 GCA_049508615.1 Acidimicrobiales bacterium | reverse complement strand
AAAGGTTCGGTCTCGAACTCCACCCATTCGGCAACCCGGCTCGCTCAGTGAGCCCCGTGGCTTTGCGTCCCCCCCCTCGCGAGGGGTTTGCCCTTTCGTCCGGTGCTTTCGCTCCGGCCCTCCTGGAGCACTATCGGCACTGCATCGGCGAGGCTTGAGAAACTGGTGACAAGCCGAACCAAAAGATGCTGTCACCAGCCGCGTTATGGCGCTCTTCTCCGACGCGCTCTCGGGCGTCGCTTCTAGCGGTGTCGGTAGAGGTCCACTAAGCCTGTTGGTGCGGTGACCATGACCTTCACGTACTGCGACGCGAGCGCGCGTTCGATGGCTTGGGTGTCGGGGTCATTGCGTATCTGGGTGGAGGCGTTGTTCAGGCCGACGACGAGGACGTACTCGACAGGCCGACCCGACGACTGGTTGTATCCGAGAAGATCGACGTGGGGCGGAACTTCCGAGTCATTGAGATAGGTGTCGGCGAGCCGGTTCAGGTGGGGCCGGAACCGATCCGGGTAGTACGCGAATTGCCCCTCGAGGTGTCTGAGGTCGACGTCGCCCTTGTCAGCTGCGACGCGACTGGCTTCGTGTGCCAGCGGGTCGGACTGCTTGTAGCGCTGGTCACCGAGCGGCGGGCTGAACACGGAATAGCGCAGGGCCACCAGTGTGGCCCCGGACGGTATTGCCCGTTCCACGGTCAAGTACTCGCTCACGAGGCGGTCGTACTTCGTCTGCGTCGGAAGCCGCGCTCCGGCCGCCACCAGGGCGGCGCCCAGCGCGACGAGGCCCGCCGCCCGCCACACGCGCGCCGACATGGGCACCGACGCGCACGCCAGCAGGAGCACCAGCGGAGGGAACAGGCTGAGCCGGTCGTTCAGGTAGCTCCCGGTCCCGAGGTCGTCCGGAGCGGCGAAGTACACGACGATGCAAACAACGACGGCGACGGCCAGGGCGATCGTGAGCCTCGATGGTCGTGACCTTCGGACTCCACGTATGGCCAGGATGGCCAGCACGGCGAGCGCCACGGCGGTGAGGAGGGCGGCGGCGATCTCCACTCGAGAGTAGCTGACGGTCGGCAGGGTCAAGGTGGCCAGCCCACCGACGAGCGACGTCAAGCTCTTGCGTTGCATGGACAGCCCACCGCCGTTGCCGGACACGACGAAGACAATCGTGAGTGCCATCACGGGGAGGATCGCCAACATTGGTGGGAGTACTCCATGCACCCGGACGTGGCCCGGCACCACGAGCCCGTCCGCTCGCCGGTCCAGCCACTCGCCGACGGCCTCGACCACGGTGATGGTGGCGATGATCACCACCGCCATCACCATCGGGACGATGTGAGCGGCGTAGGTGAGGACGAGGACCAGCGCAAGGGCGCCGGTACGCCAGGCTGTCCACCGATCTCGGAATCGAATGGCCATGCCGACGGCAACCATCGCGCCAACCATCGCGTACGAGAAATCGTAGAAGCCGAGCAGGAACATATAGCTGACGACGAAAGGAAGTGAGATCAGAGCCAGCCAGCCGGCGCTCCGGCTCACCGACATGATGGCGTAGCGGACGGCCAGGGGGAACGCCACGATGTACGCGACGACAACAAGCTTCTCCGCCCACGTTGGCGACACCACCGTCATCAGCGACGTCAGCAGGAGTTGCGTGAGGACGTTGGGAGCGGCGCTGAACGAGATGTCGTAGTAGTGGCGCACGACGGGAGCATTCCCGAGGCTCCCTAAGAGCTGCCCCCCGAGTACGTGCGCGGGGCCGTCGATCGTGTTGACATGGTGCAGCGCAACGAACGGGACGGCCAAGAGCATCGAGGCGACGACGAGCGTCACCAGATCCAGCGGAGTGCGGCGATCCGAATCCGGGGACGGCCCCGCCCGCCCGCTCGATGATGCCTCTGCGCCTACCATGCCACCGTCGCTCCGCATCCCCTGCTTGTCGGCGCGGGCATGCTAGCAAAGCGCTTGCGGCTCGTTGCGTCTCGTGAGCGTCAGTGGTCGGGTGCGAACCGATCGGGTTGGCTCAGTGCCTGTCGGCACGCCGCCAGGGAGGCCGGTTGGTCGGTCAGGATCGAACGACCGCCCGACTTGAAGCCGAGGTAGCTGGCGAACGCGAGGCTGTTGGCCGAGTCGTTCGTCCACGCAACCATGTTGTTCATCCAAAATGTGTCGTCGACCCGCCGTGCCGATCGGGGCTGTTGATGATGTCCCACGTGGGGAAGGCGACGGCCTCGGAGTGAGCCGACTCGAAGTTCGACGGGCGGGCGAGGCTCCCCGACTGGTGGGTGGACCAGGCACAGGACCCTTGTGCCAGATGCGACTTCGGGATCCCGATGTTGCTCCTTGGCCTGATGGTGTCCATGGTTCTTCGTCGGGCTGCGTTGCGCGTCCACGGTCGGCGCACCGTGTCGCCGCCGGTCCCTGCGGGGTCAGCCGAGGCGACGGTGACGGTGGACGCGTCCACTGCGGCGGTCAGGTCGGTGACGGCTCACGGCTCACGGCGCCACGGTGACCGAGACGACGTTGCTCGGTGCCCCCTCGCCGCTGCCGTCGTAGGCGGTGACGTAGTAGGTGTGCGTGCCGGCTCCGGGGCTCGTGTCCACGAAGCTCGTGAGCGCCGGGTCGGGCCACCCGGGCCAGGCGATCTCCACGCCGTCGCGGTAGACGTCGTCTCCCTGGGCGTCGGATGGGTTGGACCACCTCAGCGTCACCGTGCCGCCGTCGGTCGTCGCGCTCAGCCCGCCCGGAGCCGCCGGCGTCCCGGTCACCGAGACGACGATGCTCGTCGCCGGTCCCTCCCCGCCGCCGTTGTAAGCCGTGACCGCGTAGGTGTGCGTGCCGCTCTGGGCATTCGTGATCGTGTAGCTCGTGACCACCGGGTCGGGCCACCCGGGCCAGGCGATCTTCGTGCCGTCGACGTAGACGTCGTCACCGTCGGTGTCGGCCGGGTTCGTCCAGGTGAGGGTGACCGTGGTCCCGTCCACCGTGGCGGTGAGGCCGGACACCGCTGCCGGCGCCACGACGACCGAGTCGACGTTGCTCGGTGCCCCCTCGCCGCTGCCGTCGTAGGCGGTGACGTAGTAGGTGTGCGTGCCGGCTCCGGGGTTCGTGTCCACGTAGCTCGTGACCACCGGGTCGGGCCACCCGGGCCAGGCGATCTCCACGCCGTCGCGGTAGACGTCGTCTCCCTGGGCGTCGGGTGGGTTGGACCACCTCAGCGTCACCGTGCCGCCGCTTGCGATGGCCGTCAGCCCGCCCGGAGCCGCCGGTGCCCCTGACGTCGCCGGCGAGGTCGTGGTGGTGGTGGTCGGCGAGGTCGTGGTGGTGGTCCCGAGGGCCTGCTGGTACACGGCCAGGGAGGCCGGGTAGTCGGTCAGGATCGAGTCGCCGCCCGAATTGAAGTCGAAGTAGCTGGCGAAGGCCACGTTGTTGGCGGGGTTGGTCATCCAAGAGGTGAAGTTGGTCATCCAGTACGGGTCGTCACCCCCGCCGTGCCCGTCGGAGCGGCTGATGACGCCCCACTCGGGGAAGGCGACGGGCTTGGAGTGAGCCGACGCGAAGCTCGACAGGCGGGCGAGGCTCAGCGACTGGTCCTCGGACCAGGCGCAGGACTCCTGGGCCTGGGTCATGGTGTTGTCGAACGGCAGCCCGCACGAGCTGGTCCACGTCTGGTCGTAGAAGTCGAGGGCGACGTAGTCGACGTAGCCATCTCCGGGGTAGGCGTCGAGCGTCGACCAGGCGTTGCCGTTGGACGTCCCGTCGAGCGCGCCGTCCCAGGTGAACTTGAAGGACTGACCGGGCACCGAGCGCATGGTGTCCACGATGTTGCGGTAGTACGCCGCGTAGTTGATGGCATCGGCGTCGGTGGTCACGAGCTGCTGGTCGAACTCCCAGCCCGGCCGCCAGATGGTGTTTCCCAGTCCGAGGGCCACCGCGTTCTGGGCCAGCGTGGTGTAGTAGCTGTCGTAGGCCCCGGCCGCACCGTTGGCCAGCACGGTCGAGTTGGGTCCTGCATTTGGGTTCATGGGGATGCCGACGACCATCTGGTAGGCGGTGCCCTGCCATTTCATGAGCACCCACGGCGGCGAACCGGGGGAGCCGACCATCGCTCCCCAGCTCGACCCGTCGAGATAGTCCGAGGCGATGGACACGTGCACCCCTGTGGTGGCGGCGAACGAGGCCACGCCCGAGGTGTTCCCGGCACCGGTGTAGACGCCCTGGGCGATCGAGGACGACGACTCGCCGGAGGGGGCCGCAGCCACACCCGAGGACGTGGTGGCGGCGAACGTGACGGTGCCGGCTGCGGCGAGGACCACCGCCTGCGCGAGCGCGACGGCCACCCGAGGCCGCCGCAAGACGTGCACGAGCAGCGACTGTCTCATGTTGTTACCCCCTTCGTCGAACCGCGGCAGACGACAGCAGCCGAATCGTCTCGCCGTCGTCAATTTGGCCCCCCGCCTGTGCCTTCGAGTCTCCGTGAGAGACCTGCTCTGGCGATCCCTGGGTACGGGGTGGGGTGTTGTGCTTCTGCGCCTCGATGCCCAAGACATCTGTCGGCCGATCGCGACTCTAACCGGTCGTTTGGGCGGTGTCTTTGCGAGCGCACGTTGGTCCGCGTGGATCCTTCGCACCGTGGCGCGACGCCCACGCTCGACGGCATGCTCCTGTGACTCCACGCGCGAACACCGAGGTGGCCGCGCGAGCGCACCACACCCCGTGAGGGCATGAGGAATCGGTCGACTTCCGTCACCGGAGC
>JBELAS010000140.1:0-4771 GCA_049508615.1 Acidimicrobiales bacterium | reverse complement strand
GGCGTCGAGGCCGAGGCATCCCGATGAGCTGGTTCGAGACTCTGCGTACCGGCCTCGAAGCCGTGCGGACTCATAGGATGCGCTCGAGCCTCACCGTGCTCGGCATCCTGATCGGCATTGCCGCAGTGATACTCACAGTCGGACTGGGCGAAGGTGCTCAGGCACAGGTCAGCTCCCAGATCTCGGCACTCGGGACCAACCTGCTCACGGTCACTCCTGGTAGTACTACTTCGAGTTCCGGTATACGTGGGGGGCTGGGGTCGGCATCGACGCTCACCATGGCTGATGCCACTGCCCTCTCTTCAAAAGTCGTCGCCCCCGACATCAAGGCCGTCGCCCCCACCGTTCAATCATCTGAGACATTGACCGCAGGCACCTCGAACTGGACCACCACCGTCGTCGGCAGCACCGTGGACTGGCTCTCGGTCCGGGGACGCAACCTCGCAGAGGGCCGCTTCTTCGACCACCAGGAGGTTGCCGACGACGCCGCGGTCACCGTCCTTGCTCCTACCACAGCGCAGGAGCTGTTCGGCCTGAGAGATCCCGTCGGCCAGGCCGTGGACATAAATGAAATTCCGATGACTGTCATAGGAGTACTGACGTCGGCCGGATCGTCCTCGTCCTCCTCGTCGGCTTCATCTACCGAGGATGACCAGGCTGTCGTTCCGATCACCACGGCGGCCCAGCGGCTCTTCGGGGGTTCTTCGCGAACGTCGGTGCAATCGATCCTGCTCGAAGCCACCTCGTCGAGCACGTTGACTGCCGCGTACCAAGAGGCAAACGCCGAGCTGCTTTCGCTTCACCACATCACGACACCCGCCGACCCCGATTTCACCATCACCACCCAGCTGTCGTTGCTGTCGACGGCTACGTCGGTCGACAAGACGCTTACGGTGCTGCTCGCAGGCATAGCTGCAATCTCGCTCCTCGTAGGGGGGATCGGGGTCATGAACATCATGCTGGTATCGGTCACCGAGCGGACCCGTGAGATCGGCCTGCGTAAGGCGCTCGGCGCCTCCCCGGGCGTCATCCGTCGCCAGTTCCTCGTCGAGGCGTCCGTGCTCGGACTGACCGGTGGGTTGCTCGGCGCAGTGCTCGGGCTCTTGGGGGCCGTCGTACTTCCGCATCTGATCTCCAACCACATCACGATCTCGCCGTTAGCTACCATCGGCGCGATAGTGGTCGCCATCGCAATTAGCGTTGGCTTCGGCGTCTACCCGGCAAGCAGGGCGGCGCGTCTAGCACCGATCGACGCTCTGCGAAACGAATGAGGCCCGCTGTGAGAACCCGCACTTCGTCCTTTTCTTTCGCGCAGCTCTCGTTGCCGTCCAATGTCGCCGCAGATCTTCCGCACAAGGAGAGACCATGAACCCATCCGACTCGAACCTGCTTCTTCATAGGGGCCGGCAACGGGACACGCGACACGCTTGTCGCGCAGGCCTCCTGTTGCTTCTTGGTGCGCTGTCCTTGCTGGCGGTCGCCTGCAGCTCGACTTCTTCAGCCAACGACGCGGCCGCCAGCCCTTCCACCTCGGCGCCGTCGACGAGACCCACAATTCCAACAGCATCGGGAACCGTTGCATCTATCACCGGGACGTCGATGGAGGTCCAGAATTCCCAAAGTGGCCAGGTGACCGTCAGTTGGACCTCGACGACCACCTTCACCCAGACGCTCACAGCGTCGGTGTCAGCCGTCACTGTCGGTGACTGCGTCACCGTGACAGGAACTCCGGCCTCCAGTGGTGCCACGAGCGGACCCGTCACCGCCTCCAACGTCACCGTCACCCAACCCGACTCGAGCGGCAACTGCACCACGTCGGGTACCGGGGCCCTCGGCGGTTTCGGCGGCGGCGGCGGCTTCAGACCTCCGAACGGGGGCACCCTACCCAACGGGAGAACGTTTCCCACCAACGGTTCTCTGCCGTCGGGAGCCAGGAACTTCCGCAACTTCGCCTTCGCCTCCGGGAAGGTCACCCAGGTGTCATCTGGAGGCTTCACCTTAGAGGGCGTCCTTCGCAGTGGCGGTGCACGCTCTCGTAGCTCCTCCACCTCGAAGTCGACCACCACGACCACGCCGCCCACCAAGTCGATCGGTGTTACGACGAGCTCTAGTACCAACTACGTCCAGACCTCGAGCGCGGACGCCTCGAGCCTGGCCGTCGGCATGTGTGCTACCGCCCGTGGGTCGGCCGACCAGACCGGTGCCATCACAGCCACGTCCATAAGTATCCGGAGCCCCGGTGCAAACGGCTGTAGCACGGGCTTCGGCGGGTTTGGTTCCGGGGGCTCAGGTTCAACCGGCTCCGGAGGATAGGGGTCTACGAATGCGTGATCGACTTAGGTCTTCACTCCACCACCTGAGCAAGAGGTCGGTGTTGATAGTGGTCTGTGTGGTCGTCGTTGTAGTCGCCGGCGGCGCGTCCGCCTGGGCGTTGACTGGTGGGTCGAACACCAACTATCGCACCAGCACCGCTGCGATAGGGGCCGTCGAGGAGACCCTCGACAGTACGGGCACCCTCCAGACCGTCAACACCGCGCGACTGTCGTTCCAGGTCGCCGGGCAGGTTGCGAGCGTGGCGGTGTCGCTGGGAGAACCGGTGACCCAGGGACAGGTCTTGGCAAGTCTCGACACCTCCTCGCTGACCTCGGCGGTGGACAGCGCGCAGTCTTCGGTCACCTCGGCACAGCAGAAGCTCGCAGCTGACGAGACGAGCGAGACGAGCGGCACAATCATCAGCTCTGCGACCGCCACACCGACGGCGCGCAGCAACGGTTCGAGTCAGTCGGGTTCTGGGAACTCAGCGATCGACGCCGAGCAGGCGACGCTCACTGCCGATCAGCACAAGACAGACGCGGACAGTGCACAGGCGAAGGCTGATCTGAACCAGGCGATCACGTTGTGTGCGAGCTCTGCGAGTGACGGCGCGTCGGGCTCGGGGAGCTCTGCCGGCAACGGCGGGACGGGTTCCGGGAACGGGTCGAGTAACAGTGGATCTGGTTCGCAATCCGGCAGCACCGGTGGATCGGGCGGAAACGGTGGAGGGTCGGGTACTTCTGGGTACACAGGCACAACGCCGACGCCCACGAGCTCCGCTTCGTGTACCAGAGCGTTGCAGCAAGTGCTCGCCGATCAGCAGACGGTGTCGCAGGACGAGCGGACCGTTGCCCAGGATGAGTCGGTGTTGGCGAAGACGCTCAGCACCTCGAGCGACACCGCTGACCAGCCCAGCTCGGGCTCATCCAGCGCAGATCCTGCTTCGTCGCCGTCTTCTGCTTCTTCGATTGTGGTCACTCCCGACCAGGTCGCCGCGGACCAGGCGATGCTCGATGCCGACCAGGCACAGCTGAGCGAAGCACAAACATCGCTGGACGAGGCCCAGCTGACCTCTTCGATAACCGGAACGGTGGCATCCGTGGGGGTCGCAGTGGGTCAGACGGTCACTGCGAACTCCTCGAGCGATCAGATAGTGGTGATTGCGCAACAGTCTTTCGAGGTGTCTGCGACCGTGGGCGTGACCGATGTCTCCGAGGTCAAGGTGGGCGAGAAGGCCTACATAGCCCTCGACGGACAAAGTGGCCAGTTGGTGGGCGAAGTGACGCAGGTGGGACCACCACCAACGAGCGGCACCTCCACGAGCTACCCGGTTTTGGTCTCCTTGCCTGCCGGCTCGCAGAACCTCTACGACGGCGCATCCGCGAGCGTGTCGATCGTCGTCGGGCAGGCCTCGGGTGTGGTGACCGTGCCGACGTCGGCCGTGCACCAGCTCGGGCGATTCGCTTACGTCAGCGAACTTCGTAACGGAAAGCTCCAGAACGTGACCGTGACGCTGGGCGCTATGGGCGGCACTCTCACACAGGTGTCTTCGGGCGTAAAGGCCGGTGACGCGGTCGTCCTGGCCGATCTGTCGGAGCCGCTGCCTAGCACGAACTCGACCACGGGGCGGGCAGGCTTCGCCGGAGTCGGCGCCCTGACGGGCACGGGGGGCTTCGAACGTGGGAACTTCGGGCGGTCAAGCATCACTTCGACGGGCGGATGACCGTGCGTGCAAACGGGCAGTCCAGGTCGTCGGGCTCATCGATGGGCCCGCCGACGCGGACCTTCGCTGACGCCTCGGTGAGGGGAAAGCGGACCACCGACGTGGTCCTGAGCTCCTTTGTCGTCGGGAGGGCGGACGTCGCCACTTCGCCCTGAGGCCATGTGGTCGACTATGGCCCACAGATCAGGTTCCGGTCATAAGAGCCTCGACCCCGCTTGCGGCGGAGGGTTGAGCAGAGAGTCGCTTCGATAGGAAGAAGACGTGGCCCGAGCCAGCTGTTGCTTCCGACACGCCCGGCATTAGTGCATTTGCGAACGGGTCGGAGCAATCGGCTGATCGGCCACACGGTTGGTCCCATGAGCGCGGGTACTCCTCCGTCCCTGTCCCGACTCGTCCGATTAGGGTCTGCACATGCAGGTGCTCGTTACGGGAGCTACTGGCAAAGTCGGGCACAACGTGGCTCTCGCATTGCTCGAACGGGGCGATGAAGTTCGAGCGCTGGTTCGAGACCCCGATCGTGCAGGACGACTTCTGCCCGCAGAGGTGGAACTTGTCGTCGGCGACGTCACGCAGCCGTCGTCCGTCGAGAAGGCATGCGCTGGCCGCGAGATTGTCTTCAACGCTATGGGATTGCCCGAACAGTGGCTACCGGACCAGGACGCCTTCGCTCGCGTCAATGCACTAGGAGCCGAAGCAGTGGTTCGCGCCGCGGGAAGGTCGGGTGTGCGTCGCGTA
>JBELAS010000014.1:0-12669 GCA_049508615.1 Acidimicrobiales bacterium | reverse complement strand
CGGCGTTCTTCCTCATCCTCAACGGCTTTGTCCTCCTAGCCGCGGAACGCCTCCGGCGCCGCTCCGAGGTGAGAACCCTGGCCGCCCGTCAAGGTGCCAAGGAAGACGGCGGCCGCAAGCTCGACACACTGGATTACAAGGAAGCGGGCTTGATCGGTGTCGCGCAATCCACGGCGCTGATTGCTGGGATAAGCCGCGAAGGTGTCTGCATGACGGCCGGGCTCATGCGGGGGATGGATCACGAAGACTCGGCTCGTTTTGCCTTCCTGCTCGCCACCCCTATCATCCTCGTAGCCGGTCTTTTCAAAGTGTCCGACCTGACCGGCCCCCTTGGCAACAGCGTGCGCGGACAGGCCCTCGTCGCTGCTGTCTGCGCGGCAGTCACAGCGGTGTTCTCGGTGCGTTTCCTCATGAACTATTTCAAGACGAGGACGCTCACACCGTTCGGCATCTACTGCCTTCTGTTCGGCGTGGCCATGGCTATCTTCACCGCAGTCGACTGAAAGGCCGTCTCCACCGCAACTCAATAACCGTCTCCACCGCAGTCGACCGAGAAGCACCGTGAACAGGCCAACCCGGCAAGGCGCGACCTCTCAGGTGGGCGCCATCGGAAGGGCGCCATCGGTAGAGTGAACGCGACGGCGCAGTCGGGCGCCGCCCTCAGGCGCCGCTTGCGAGCGAACGCCGGAACGGAGGGCTCGGCCTTGCAGCGACGACCGAAAGGCACAGCGCCCAGGGCGGCCTCCGGAACCGTCTCAAGAGCTCCATCGAGGTTCTCCGACACGGCGGGAGCCGATTTGATCGATCTCACGGTGGTGCTCCCCTTCTACAACCCCGGAACGCGCATCGAGAAGACAGTGACCCGCACCGTCGAGGTGCTCAGTAGCACCGGTATCTCCTTCGAAGTCGTGGCGGTGTCCGACGGTTCCACCGACGGAAGCGAGAGGCTGCTCGAAGGAGTCTTCCCGAGCGTGGTATCGCTCGTGGCACTACCGAGTCGGGAGGGCAAGGGCCAGGCGGTGCGCGAAGGGCTCCATAGCGGGCGGGGCCGCTACCTGGGCTTCATAGACGGAGACGGTGACGTACCACCCGACCTGCTGGCCGACTTCCTGGAAGTGGTGGCCGCCGAGCATCCAGACGTCCTCGTCGCCAGCAAACGCCACCCTCGATCGGAGGTGGTCTACCCCGTGGCACGCAGGCTCTGCTCGTGGGGCTACCAACAGCTCGTTCGCCTGTTGTTTCGTCTCGACGTGCGCGACACGCAGGCCGGTATCAAGCTCGTCCGACGCGAGGTGATGGCCGACGTGCTACCCGCCATGGTCGAGCAGGGTTACGCCTTCGACCTGGAACTCCTGGTGGTCGCCCGCCACTTGGGACACGGGCATCTCGTGGAGGCACCGGTGCACATCGGTCGTCGTTTCTCGAGCACGGTCTCGCCTCTAGTGGTGGCAGAGATGCTGGCCGACACCTTCGCCATCTGGTGGCGCCTGCACGTTCGCCACACCTACGACCCGACACCGTCAGAACAACGGAGGTAGGCACCGCTGGGCGCTACACCCGCGTCGTAGCATGCGCCGAGTCATGGACGATCCGGGCGACGTCGGCGCCGAACAGATCCCCGCGCAGCTCCTCGCAGCCGTGGCCGAGGCGAAGGGACGGGATCCCCTGGCGCCGGTCACAGTGGTCACCTCTTCCGGCTACGCGGTGGTGTTCGTGCGGCGCGCCCTGGCCCTCGGGACCGCCCCGACCTCCCATAAGGGGATCGCCAACGTCAATGCCACCACGCTCGAAAGACTCGTGCGCTCCCTCGGCATCCCACTGCTGGCTGCGCGCGGGCTGAGATCAGCCTCCGTTGCAATCGACCTGGAAGCTCTTCGGACCGAAGCCCTAGCCGCCGGCGGTTGGCTCGGACGTTTCGCGGAGCATCCGCACGCTCTGGGCGCCCTCGAGCGAGCGCTGCGGGAGCTGCGGCACTGTCCTCCGACCGTTCTCGAGTCCATTGGTGCACAGCGCGCTCAGACCGGAGCGCTCGTCACTCTCCTGCGAGCTGTCCGAAGGCGCCTCCACGCGCAGGGCTTCGCGGACGACATGGACGTCTCATGCGCCGCTCTGGAGGCGATTCGTGCCCGGAGAACCGTCACGAGCGAGCTAGGCCCGTTGCTCACCTGGCACCTCGGTCACTGCCTCCCACAGGAGGCAGAGACCCTACGGTGTCTGGGAGCGCGTCACATCGGCGAGGGTGTCGCCGGGCACGCCAGCCCCGGGACCTTCTGCGAGGTCCGCCCGTGTGCCGACACGGACGAGGAAACTCGCGCCGCGGTCCGCGCCGTGGTCGGCGCGGCAGAGAGCGGTGTGGCGTTGTGGAGGCAAGCCATCCTCCACCCGCCACGAGCCGGCTACTCACGGCTGGTCCACCAGCACCTGGCCGCGGCGGGAGTGACGGCGAACGGGCCGGGACTGCGGCGCCTCGACCGGTGCGCCACGGCCAGGGCGTTGCTCGGCCTCTTGGAGCTGGCCGGTGGTGACTGGTCGCGCGATGAGGTCGCGACGTGGTTCACGACCGCGCCCGTCTTCACCGGACCTCGCGGTCGTCCCGTGCCTGCCAGCAGGTGGGACGCCCTGTCCGCCGCAGCCGGCGTGGTCCGTGGTGCCGGGCAGTGGAGCGAGCGCCTCTCCCGTCACGCAGCTCATCACGATGCGGACGCGACCGAGGCCAAGGCCATGACGGACTTCGTCTCGGGCCTCGTCTCGCGCACCACGGCTCCGAGGAGGACTTGGGCCGAGCACGCCCGGTGGGCCGCCGGCCTTCTGGACGAATACCTGAACCCGGACGTCTCGACCGAATCCTGGCCCGCGGAGGAGCTCGCCGCCGTTGCGCAAGTGCGCGGGGTCGTGGAATCGCTCGGTGATCTCGACCACGTGTCTGCAGGAACTGATCTGACGTCTTTCCGCTCCGCGCTAAAGGCCCTGCTCGAGCAGACCGACTTCGATGCCGGCGAGCCGGGTAGAGGTGGCTTCGGCGACGGAGTGTTCGTCGCACCCTTCGGCGCCTCGCGGGGACTGCGCTTCTACCAAGTGGTCACCTGCGGACTGGCCGACGCTGTGGTACCGGGACCCGGAGGCGTCGATCCCTTACTGGGTGAGGACATCCGGCTATCGGACACCTCTGGAACGCTTCGCACCCGAGCGACTCGTCAGGAGGAGCTGCGCGACGATCTCGTATGCGCAGTTAGCGCGGGGATCAGTCGCCGCGTGGCCACCTTGCCCAGGTGTGACCCCCGCACCGGGCGTCCGCACTTCCCCTCGCGGTGGCTGCGCGACCTCGCTCCCGCGGACACGCCCTGGCGACCTGTGGACTCTTTTGCCGCCGGCATCGCCGGCACGGGCCCTGCCCTCTCGGGACCCGAACTCGAGCTGCGCACGCTAGAGCGGTGGGTCAGCTGCGGCGGGGATGCCGCACGATCGCCCGTCGCCCAGGCCGATTCGCGCCTGTCGGCCGGCTACGAAGCCATCACGAGCAGGGCGAGTTCCAACTTCACCCGTTTCGACGGGTCGGTTGGAGTGGGGATGGTGTCGCCGTTCGACCCCGACACCCCGGTCTCGGCCACCAGGTTCGAGACCTACGCACACTGCCCGCGCCGTTACATGCTCGAACGGGCACTCCGAGTCTCCAAACGCGTTCTCCCCGAGGAGTTGTGGCAGATCGCGCCGGTCGAGCGAGGGAGCCTGGTGCACGCGATCCTCGAGGCATACGTGGCCGAGCGCGTGACGGGAGCGCCGCGTTCTCTCGAGCGCCTGCTCAGCATCGCCAGCGAGCACCTCGACCAGGCTGAGGCGGGCGGTCTGGTAGGCAAGCGCTTGCTGTGGCAGATGGACCGGGCCGCCATCTTGCGAGAGCTCCGGCGCTTCCACTCCGAGGAGGGAGATCTTCGGCCACTCTCGGTCGAGTCGGCCTTTGGCACCGAAGACGCCGACGCCGGCCCGCCGGTGACGATCGTCCTGGAAGACGGGCGTGAGATCTGCTTCCGGGGGAGCGTGGACCGGGTGGACCGAACGCCCTCGGGCCACCTGATGGTCTCCGACTACAAGACGGGCAAGCAGAACGGGCTCGGCGCGCTCTTGCGTGACCCGGTCGCCGCCGGCACCCTCCTGCAGCTCCCGCTCTACGGATTGGCAGCCCGAGCGCGCTTCGGGACCGGAAGCAGAGATCCCGTCCACGCTCGCTACTGGCTGCTCTCGAGCGAACGGAGCGCCCCCTGCTACCACCTGGTGGTCACCGAGGAAGTCGAGGAGCGGTTTCGCCAGGTGATCGGGTTCATCGCCTCGGGAGTGGACGCCGGTTGCTTCCCGGGCGTCCCCGGGCCTGCGCTCTACGACGGCCGTTTCGAGAACTGCAGGACGTGCGACTTCGACGCGATCTGCCCACCTGAGCGTGAGCGACGGTGGGTCCGCAAGCTCTCGGATCCGAGACTGCGACCGGTGGTCGAACTCCTGCACGACGAGGTCCCCGGCTCCCTGGCCGGAGCGGTAGTGAAAGGCTTCGTCGATCCCGACGTGGAGCAGGCGTGAGCAGCGCCGACACTTCCGCACGTTTGCGGATACGCGACGAGCTGGACACGACGATGGTGGTCGTCGCGGGGGCAGGCACGGGGAAGACCGCAGAGCTGGTCGAGCGAATCGTCCAGCTCGTACGCACAGGTAGAGCGCGACTTCGCGACGTAGCCGCGATCACCTTCACCGAAGCTGCTGCTGCTGAACTGCGCGAGCGCATCCGCCAGGCCCTCGCCGAGGCGGCACGGGACGCGCCCGGGGAGCCGCTGATCCGAGCCGCACTCGAGGACGTGGACGATACAGCGATCTCCACGCTGCACGCCTTCGCCCAAAGGATCCTGCTCGAGCACTGCGCCGCAGCCCGGCTCCCGTCGGGCTTCGAAGTGCTCGACGACACTGCGGACTCTGTCGACTTCGAAGTCCGCTGGGCGCGCTTCGCCGAAACGCTCTTGGAGGACCCGCGCGCGCGGCCCGCGTTGGTGAGGGGGTTCACCACCAGGCTCCGACATACCGACCTGCACGCCGTCGCCAGAGTTCTTCACGACAACTGGGACCGCCTCGAAGAGAGCGTCGAACGTGCCGACGAAGGCCTCTCGACCCCATGCAGACGGTGGCCCGAGGCGGATCCCGCTGCCGTAGTGAGGGAGCTCGACAGAGCCTTGTCCTTGGCCAGGTGCTGCACCAACGAGGAAGACAACCTCCTGGCTCATCTGCACCTGGTCGTGGCAGACGCGCTTGCACAGCTCACCGCGGCCGACGGAGACGAGAAGGCCGTGCTGCACCTGTTGGCCAGCCTTCCCCCAATGCGCTGCGGGCTCGGACGCCAGGAGAACTGGGGAGGCCGTGTAGACGAAGTGCGCGAGGCATGTACCGAAGCAGAAAGAGCCCGCGCCGAGATCCTCGCCTCTGTGCGAAGAGCGGTGCTCTTGGACCTGCTACCTCGATTGATCGATTTCGTCCTGCACGCGGCAGAAGAGAGGTGCGCAGAGGGCCGGCTCACCTTCCACGACCTGCTGGTGCACGCCCGGCGTCTCCTGCGCAGCGGTGGCGAGGCCGTCGAGGCGCTGCGCAGCCGCTACAGGTGGATCCTCGTCGACGAGTTCCAGGACACCGACCCCATCCAGGTAGAGCTGGCGGCACGGCTCGCCTCCGAGGTGGACGGGGCGGGCGAGCTTGGGAGAACACGTCCCGGGAGCCTGTTCGTGGTCGGCGACCCCAAGCAGTCCATCTACCGCTTCAGGCGCGCCGACATCGAGCTCTTCGAGCGAGTGGGCGCCGAGATCGGTGAACGCATAGTCCTGCAGACCAACTTTCGCTCGGTCCCGGGGATCCTCGAGTTCGTGAACATCGTGTTCGAGGAGCTGTTGGGCTCGCTCCCGGTGCCCGGCCAGGCACAACACCATGCGCTTCACGGCAACCGCTGCGCGCTGCCCGTCGCGGTGTCGGACGAACCCGGCACGCCGGAACGGCCTGCGCGGAGAGAAGCGCCCGGCCCAGAGGTGCGGGAGGTTCGCGGGTCCGTTCAGTTGTCGTTCGACCAACTGCCGCCCGAGAACCGACTCCCCTCGGAGGGTCAACTGCCCTCGGAGGACCGGCTCCCGCTGTCCGACCAACTGCCGCCCGAGGAGAGCTCACCGGCCCCGGAGAACGGGCCGGTCTGCACGTCGCACGAGCAGGGCGACGAAGCCCGGGTGACGGTCGAGGTGAAAAGGGCTCGAGCTCCCGTCGTCGTTCTAGGAGAACGGCTGGAAGGCTCGATCCCAGACGTGCGCCGACAGGCAGCGCGAGACGCGGCCCGATGCATCCACCGGATGGTGGGAGACCGATGGCCTGTCGCCGACGCTACCGACGGGCGACCGCGCGCTGTGCACTTCGGGGATGTGGCGGTGCTGATACCGACTCGCACGTCACTTCCCTCGCTCGAGGAGGCGTTCGAGGAGGCAGGAGTCCCCTACCGGCTCGAGGGCGCCTCCATGCTGTGGGGCACCGAGGACGTCCGAGACGTGCTCGCGGTGCTGCGCGCCGCGGACGACCCCGCCGACGAGCTGTCCGTGCTTGGCGCCCTTCGCTCGCCGGGCCTTGCGTGCGGCGACGACGACCTCGTGACTTGGCAAAGAGCCGGGGGCCGGTGGGACCCGCGGTCGCATGCCCCCCAGGGGCTCGGTGAGCACCCGGTAGCACGGGCCATGGCCGTGCTCGACGCCCTTCATCGGGAACGATGGTGGCGCGAGCCCTCCGCCCTCGTCGCCCGGGCCGTCGAGGACCTTCGAAGCTTCGAGCTGGCTTTCGCCCACAAGCGCCCTAGAGACCATTGGCACCGGCTGCGGTGGTTGTGCGACCAGGCCCGCCTTTTCGACGAGACAGCCGGTGGCACGTTTCGCGCATTCCTTGCATGGGCGCAGCTGCAGACAGAGGGCGATGGAGGAGCGCGAGGGGTGGGACCGCCTGATCCAGACGACGATGCTGTGCGGGTCATGACCGTCCACGGGGCCAAGGGCCTCGAGTTCCCGGTGGTCGTCCTGGCGGGTCTGGAGCGCCAGGAGTCAGACGGGCACCAACCACAATCCGTGCTGTGGACCGAGAACGGCTCACTCGAGGCCAAAGCGGGTCTCCTCTTCCTCACCGACGGCTACGAAAAGGCCGCTGCGCGCGACCAGGAGCTGGACAACTTCGAGCGCCAGCGCCTGCTTTACGTCGGCATGACACGCGCGAGAGATCACCTCGTGCTGTGCCTTCACCATCGCGCTCGCAAAGGCCGGGGCGACTCTTCCCTGGCATCGCGACTGTTCGAGCTCTGCGAGGTGTGCCCGGATCTGTGGCGGCGATTGTCACCGGACTCCGACGGCTCGCAGACCGCCGAGAGGATCCGCGCTGACTGCAACGGTGCGGTAGGGCCAGGTGGAGACAGCCCGGCAGGGTCCGCTGGAGACGGCCCGGTCAAGCCCGGAGGAGATGCACAGGAGTGGAGGGCCTTCTACGAGCAATGGTCGGCGAAGCGCGCCGCGCTGCTCGGCACGCTCAGAAGGAGACCGGTCACGAGCGCCACCGCGTTGGCTGAAACCGCCGCTCGAACAGGCGCAGTGAGTCACGGGACGCGAATCGACCCCGGGTGGCCAGATGCCGGCGCGGCACTATGGCAGAGCGCGGAGGTCTCGCTGCAGATAGGGCGCGCCGTGCATGGTGCACTCGCAACCGTGGACCTCACCACCGGGCACGACTCGAGTGGACGTCGAGCCGACGAACTGTGCCGGGCGCGTGCCTTCGCCCACGGAGTAGGCGAGCACGTCGATCTGGTGGCTTCGATGGTCGGTGCGGCCCTCAGGAGCGCTGTGGTGAGACGAGCCGCGTCCAGGCGTCACTGGCGCGAGCTCTACGTGGCCGTTCCCCTGGACATCTGTAAGGACCCGTCGTCGCCCCCGACGCAAGGCGTGCTCGAGGGGTTCGTGGACCTGCTCTTCGAGGACGACGACGGCCTAGTGGTGGTCGACTACAAGACCGACAGGATCGCCGGCCCCGATGCCCTGTGCGCCACCGCCGCGCTCTACTGGCCCCAGGTTGCCGCATACTCGGCCGCCCTCGAGATGTCGTGTGGTCGGCCTGTATCACGCTGCGTGCTCCTTTTCGTTGGCAACGGCACGCCTACGGAACATGTGCTCGAGGGTGAGGAACTGGCCACGGCTCGTGCACAGGCGTTGGAGATGGCGGCGGCGGGCTGAGGACTCACCCCCTCGCGGCCCCGGGTAGCCCGGGCGTAGTTTCGTCAGCGTCTTCGTCGTCGGGCCAACCGAGCAGCTCGAGTGCCGGCGAGCCTCCCGACAGCTCAGGCGCCTGGATGTGTCTCGCCACCGCGTCGACCTGTTCGACCGCGAGCTCGTCCTTCTCCGCGCTACCTATCACACCCAGCTCGTGGAACCGGCGCGCCTGGGGCAGCACGCTGCGCTCCAGCGAACCGACCGCCCGGTTGTACGCCTCGACCGCGGAGCGCAAGCTCCTCCCAGTGCGCCCCATGTGGTCACCGAACGTCGCCAGCCGTCGGTAGAGCTCGCGTCCTATCTGCTGAACCTCTCGGGCGTTCTCGGCCAACGCCTCGGACTGCCAGCCGTAGGCGACAGCACGAAGCAGAGCGATCAGCGTCGTCGGGGTGGCCAGCAGCACGTGGTTCGACACGGCGTGCTCCAACAGGGAGGCGTCGCTCTCGAGCGCCGCGGCAAGCAGTGGGTCACCGGGTACGAACGCCACCACGAACTCCGGTGAGTCCGCGAACTGTTGCCAGTACGCCTTCTTCGACAACGAGTCCACGTGGGCCCGCAGCTGGCGGGCGTGGACCTGCAGATGCGCCCGCCTGCTCTCGTCGTCGACCGCCTCGTTGGCGTCGAGGAACGCCTGCAATGGAACTTTGGCGTCGACGACCACCTGCTTCGCACCCGGAAGCCGCACTACCAGGTCGGGACGCAGTGGTCCATCGACAGCCTTGGCGCTCACCTGCTCCTCGAAGTCGCAGTGCTCGAGCATCCCAGCCATCTCCACGACGCGCCGCAGCTGCATCTCGCCCCAGCGCCCCCTGGTGGCCGGCGAACGCAGGGCGGTGACCAGGTTCCGGGTCTCGAGCTGCAGCTTTTCCTGCGACTCGTTGAGGTGGCGCACCTGTTCGCTCAGCTGCGAATACGCCTTCTGACGCTCCAGCTCGAGCAGCCGGAGACCCTGCTCGTACTTGCCGAGCTGGTCACGAAGGGGGGTAAGCAGCTGCTCGAGCGCCTGGCGGCGCTGATCGAGTTCCCCCTTGGCCGCCTGCTGCGTTTCTCGCATGCGCGTGTCGGCCAGCTCGAGGAACTGCGAGCTGTTCTGGGTGAGGGCTCGACGCGACAGCTCGGCGAACTCGCCCACGAGCTGGCGCCGCACCTCCTCCAGGGCGAACCGGCGCTCTTCGGATCCAGCGCGCTCACGCTCGAAAGCCGTCGTGAGAGCCGCCAACTCGGCCTGGGCTCTGGCAGCGTCGGCCTCGTAGCCGGCGCGCTGCGCGGCCATGCGCGCGGACGCCCGGGCAGAGCAGACCATCCACGCCACGAAGGCGCCCACGAAGGCGCCCACTGCGAGCCCTGCTAAGAGCCCAGCCATCAGTTGCCACCCCGGTTGCTCCGGTTGCTCCCGCGATCCCGATTGCCACGGCTGTCGGACTGCACTCGGGCGAGCGTACTGCCGGGGTGTCGCGCTTTCGTGGACCGCCACGGACGCCTCTCACCGGTTGATACGACGTCCGGGACTGCATCCGTAGGATGCACGAGCACGCTCCTCGACGCCCCACCAGTCGTTTCGCCGAAGCGACGGCGCCGGCGCGGGCGGTACGGTTGGGTGTGCCCAGACGAGTCACCCTGAATACTGGCGACAGTGCCGCCGAGGTGCCCGAGAGCCTCAACCGAATCGACCACGAGATGATCAGGCTCTTCGCCCTCGTCGGCGAGGGAATGGCCGGAGCCACCGATTCACTTCTCGCCGGTGACCGCGAAGCGGCGCGCGCATTGGCCGACCGTGACGAGATCATCGACACGCTCTACGAGGAGGTCGACCAGCTCACTCAGCGCCAGCTCGCCCAGCGGTCCACCGGCCCCGAGGAGTTGCGATTCCTGGTCGCCGTCCTGCGCATGCTGCCCGACCTCGAGCGTAGCGGGGACCTAGCCGAGCACGTCTCGCGCCGGGCGGTACGGGGACTCGGTGTCGAGCTGTCGCCGCGCGCGCGAGGACTCGTCGAGCAGATGGGTGAGATTGCGTGCGACATGTGGCGCGTCACGGCGGATGCCTATGCCGATCGTTCACCCGGGGTGGCCGAGCACCTCGACTCGCTGGACGACGAGATGGACGAGCTGCACGTGACGATCACCGCCGAAATCGCCAGTGGTTCCATGCCGCTGCCCGTCGGTATCGAGGCCGCGCTCGTGGCCAGGTTCTACGAGCGTTTCGGGGACCACGCCGTCAACCTCGCCCGCTGCATCTCGGTCCTCGCCACGCAGGGATCGAACCGCGCCGCTCCCTGAACTCGACGAGAACTAGGACGGACTTGAGAACTTGCGCGGATAGGCAGCGCCTCAGGTCCGCGCAGGACGACGCTCGAGGAGGGCTTCGGCGATCTGCACCGCGTTGAGGGCAGCCCCTTTCCGGAGGTTGTCTCCGCAGACGAAAAGAGCGAGACCGTGCGGCACGGTGGGGTCCCGCCGGAACCTGCCCACGAACGACACATCGGTTCCAGTGGCAGCAAGAGGAGTCGGTGCGTCCGAAAGAGCCACACCCGGAGCTCCTTCGAGCAGAGAACGGGCTTGCGCCACCGTCAGATCACGCTCGAACTCAGCGTTGATCGAGAGGCTGTGACCGGTGAACACCGGCACTCTCACACACATGGCCGACACTGCGAGGTCGTCGATCTCCAAGATCTTCCGGCTTTCGTTGCGTAGCTTCTGCTCCTCGTCGGTCTCGCCCGACAGGTCGTCGACCAGACGCCCGGCGACGGGAACGACGTTGTGAGCGATCGGGGCGGGGAACTTCGACGGTGCCGGGTACTCGACCGCGTCGGGATCGAAGGTGAGCCCAGCGGCTCCCTCCACCGTCTTCGTCAGCTGTTCCTCGAGCTCGCGCACACCTGCCAGACCGGCTCCGGACACCGCCTGGTAGGTCGAGACCACCAGCTTGCGAAGCCCGGCCGAACGGTGCAGCGGTGCAAGCACCGGCATTGCCACCATCGTCGTGCAGTTGGGGTTGGCGACAATGCCTTTGGCCAGGTGGTCGAGCGTATGCGCGTTCACCTCGGGAACCACGAGGGGCACTTCGGAGTCCATACGCCAAGCCGAGGAGTTGTCGATCACCCATGCACCCACTTCGGCAATGCGTGGGGCGAGGACGCGTGAGGCACTCGCCCCCGCAGACATGAGCGCGAGTTCGAGTCCGCGAAAGTCCGCCGTGTCGGCGTCCTCGACCTCGATCTCTTGGCCCTTGAACTCGAGGTGTCGGCCCGCAGAGCGCGCCGAAGCAAAGAAGCGCACCTCGTCGATCGGAAAACCACGCTCGACGAGCACGGCTCGCATGACCGAACCCACCTGACCGGTAGCACCCACGACGGCGACCCGCATTTACACCATCCTATGAGATTCCCACTTGCCCTTGAGAGTCCGGTTCAGGTCGTCGCAGAGCGCGAGCTCAGGTCGTCGCAGAGCGCGAGCTCAGGGAGCCGAGAGGTCGAAGGCGCGGTAGATGACTTGCACCGCCTCCTCGACTCGTTCCGCCCGGACCACGCAAGAGACCCTGATCGGCGAGGTCGAGATCATCTCGATGTTGATACCGGCGGCGGCCAGCGTCTCGAACATGGTCGCAGAGACACCCGGGTGGGTCCGCATACCAGCCCCAACGAGTGACACCTTCGCGATGCCGTCGTCGGCCAGGACCTCGTCCGCCCCGATCTCGAGAGCGAGAGCCCTGGTCACTTCGAGGCTCGTGGCAAGGTCCACCATAGGCACCGTGAAGGAGATGTCGGTGGTACCGCGCACAGAGGTGTTCTGCACGATCATGTCGACGTTGACGGTCCGGTCGGCGAGCGCACGAAAGAGACCGGCCGCGATCCCCGGCCGGTCGGGAACCCCGGTCACGGTGACCTTGGCCTCAGAGACGTCATGGGTAACTGCTGTGACGACTGGCTGTTCCATAGAGAGGTCCTCCTCGGCGACCCAGGTACCAGGCTCCCAGGTGAAGCTGGAACGCACGTGCAGGGGTACGTGGTGATTACGGGCGAATTCCACAGAACGCAGTGACAACACTCGTCCGCCACTAGCCGAGATGTCGAGCATCTCCTCGAAGCTCAACCGCGCTAGTCGTCGTGCTTCGGGAACGATGCGTGGATCGGCGCTGAACACTCCCGACACGTCGGTGTAGATCTCGCATGCCTCGGCCTTCAGCGCCACCGCCAACGCCACTGCGGTCGTGTCCGACCCCCCGCGTCCCAGTGTGGTCACGTCGCGGTCGGTGGACACCCCCTGGAACCCTGCGACCACCGGTACCCGACCGGCTGAGAGGGATTCGCGCAACCGGTCCCCCCTGACCTCGATGATCCTGGCCTTCTGGTGAGTGGTGTCCGTGATG
>JBELAS010000139.1:0-4776 GCA_049508615.1 Acidimicrobiales bacterium | reverse complement strand
TACCCGCCGGCGTTGAACGAGCGCGGTGGTCTCCGGTGACGAAGTGCAAGCGGTGGGACAATGCCCTGGTGGTCGCGGGGCGCCTCGTCTCCTCGGTGCGGCCGGCGGGGCACGGCGCCTGTACCGACGGATTCGACCACTGGACCGAGCGCGCGCAGACGCTCTTGGCCCCGCTGCTGCACGCCGCGGCTCTCGAGGGGGTGGAGATGGCCGGCCTGCTGAGGTGGGTGGAGCGTCGCGAGGCGTCGCACGCGATGGCCATCCTCGAGCGCTCCGGCTTGGAGGCCCCGGCAGACCAGCTCGCCGGGATCGCTGTCACCGAAGGGCGCGAGCAGAGCAGCATCTGGTCGACGGCGTCAGGAGTGCTCGGTGCGTATCGCAGCGAGGCCGCGCTCGCCAAAACGGTCGCACCCGACTTCGACGCGCGATCCTTCTGCGACTCCGGCGCAACTCTCTACATCTGTGCGACCGGCAGCCATCAAGCGCTTGCCGCTCCGTTGGTCGTGAGCCTGCTCAGCGAGATCCGCGACGCCGCTTACGCCCGCGTCGCAGAGCGCCTCACGCGCCAGGCAACAAGCCCGACGCCCACTTCGGACCGGCCCCCGCCGCTGGTGCTAGCCCTCGACGAAGTCGCAAACATCGCACCCCTCCCGGACCTGCCGTCCATGGTCAGCGAGGGCGGCGGCCAGGGAGTGGCAACGCTCGCCTGTCTCCAGGACCTCTCCCAGGCACGCGCCCGTTGGGGGCAGAGGGCAGAGGGGTTCTTCTCGCTGTTCGGAACCACGGTGGTGCTCCCCGGCATCGGCGACGTGCGAACCCTCGAGACGCTCTCGATGCTGGCAGGAGAGCGTGAGGTTCAGACACGATCGATCAGCGCGCCCGCGGCACCGTCGGGCGCGGGCCTGGCCCGTGCCCTTGTCAAGCGCCTGGCCCGCGGACCCGGGGCACGGCCGGTCGACCGCACACCCACCGTGACCACTTCGGCGGTGCCACGACGGCGTCTGCCTCCCGACGTCGTTGCGCGCGGCGAGCCCGGTACAGCCTTGATGGTGGACGAACGCAACCGCATGAGCAGGGTTCGGCTCACGCGTTGCTACGAGAGCAGGCCCTGGTGCTGGGTCGTGAACCAGGCTGAAGCCGGGCTCCGGGCAGGTTCCGCGCATCGGGTCGAGGCCACCCGTGACCGCGACCCCCGCTATCACGTGCCCACATCTCGATCCGACCCGGGAATCGAGCTGGATCGCTGAGGGGGTGCACGAGCACCGCGAAATATCCTCGCTGTAGATCGAACATATGTTCGCTAATCTCCGGGAGTGCCCCTCTTCAGCTCGCGCCAGGCCACCCCTGGCACCCTCGCCCCCCCTTCTTCTCCGGCGGTTCGTGGCGTCACCAACGGCCCTCGATTCCACGACCCCGGTGCTGTCGGCAACGCCTTGGGTGCACGGGTCAGACCCATCTCCGCGAGACGCGACCGGCTGCTGCCACTGCTGGCCCCACTGGCCCCTCTGTTCCCTGATGGGGGTTTGCAGCGGGGCACGGTCATAGCGGTCGACGTCGCTGACGGCACGCACGCCGCCTCCGGCACCGGGCCCACGGGGCCCGGTGCCGGAGGCGCCACCACGCTGGCCTTTGCCCTCCTCGCCGCCGCTTCGGCCACCGGGTCGTGGTGCGCGGCAGTGGGCACGGCCGACCCGGGGATGCTGTCGATGGCCGAGCTCGGGGTCGACCTCAGCCGTCTCGCCCTCGTCCCGCACCCGGGACCCGCCTGGGCCGAGGTGACAGCCGCCCTGCTCGACGGGATGGACGCCGTGCTGACGCTCCCGCCGTGGCCGGCACGCCTGTGGGTGGCCCACCGCCTGGCAGCGCGCGCCCGCGAGCGTCAGGCGGTGCTGATCGTGCTGAGTTGCCGCTCGTGGTGGCCCGAAGGGCCCGAGATCCGCTTGGTGGTGAGAGGTGGCGTATGGCACGGGGTGGGCCAGGGCCACGGCCACCTGCAGGGACGCCGGGTGAAGGTGGTGACCACCGGCAGGCGCGTCGCGGTCCGGCCGGTAAGTACTGACCTGTGGCTACCGGCGCCGTCAGGCGCAGTGGCCCTGGCCTGAAGAAGAAGTAGAGAAAAAGAGGAAGAAGCGAAGAAGGACAAGAAAGGAAGAGTGGAGAAACGTGGAGAGGCAGCTAGTCGTGTGGTGCCCCGGCCTGCTCGAGCAGCAGGAGCACGGCCGCGAGGCGCGGGCCTTTGACTGCGTGCTGGCGACAGTGGAGCAATTCTCTCCCCGCGTCGACGTGCTGCGACCCGGAGTGTGCGCGGTCCCCACCCGGGGGCCCTCCCGCTACTTCGGTGGAGACGAGACACTGGCCCACCTGGTCGCCTGGCACCTGGCGAGTGTCGATGGCGTCGAGGACGGGACGGGTCTCACAGCGCGAGGTGTGGTGGTCGGCATCGGCGTCGCCGACGGCCTGTTCGCCGCCAGCCTGGCAGCCCGCAGCTCGCTGCGCGACCCCAGCAGGGCCCCGCTGCTAGTAGCACCCGGTGGCACCCCTGACTTTCTGTCACCCTGGTCGGTTGGCATCCTCGACCGGCCCGAGCTGGCCGACCTCCTCTGCCGCCTGGGGATACGCACTCTGGGCGCCTTCGCCGATCTTCCCGCCCGCCACGTGCTGGCCAGGTTCGGTGTCGACGGCGCTACCTGCCAGGCGGTGGCTGCCGGAGCCGAGGGTGAGCTGCCGAGCCTGCACTTCCCTTCCCCCCGGTCAGCCCGCCGGTGGTCTCCGACAGCCGGGACAGCACCAGCCACACCAGGATCGCCAGAACGCCAGGCGGGGTTTTTCGGCGGTGCTGCCGGAGCCGAGGCCCGCGCGGCAGAGGCAGTGAGGGCCGTACAGCGACTCCTCGATGCCGAAGCCGTGGTGCGGGGTCGGCTTCAAGGCGGGCGCGGCCCGGCTGAGCGGGCCCGGCTCGTCCCATGGGGCGAACAGGGCGCCGGCACCGGGGAGGCCATTCTTTGGGGTGAGACGTTTCCGCGGAAACGTTCCGGTACGAAAGGCGCCGGTGAAGGCACGCACCGGCGCCAGACGTTTCCGCGGAAACGTTCCGGTACGAAAGGTGCCGGTGAAGGCACGCACCGGCGCCAGACGTTTCCGGGCGCCCCCAGGGAAGCTACCCCCCGTGGGAGGACCTCCCAGGTAACGAACAGCCCCCCGTGGCCCGGACAGGTCCCTGCCCCTTCCCCCGTCGTCGTGTTCAGAGGGGCACTGCCGGCCGAGCTTTTCGACGCTTTCGGGCACCCGGTCGGAGTCACCGGAGGAGGAATCGCCAGTGCCGCTCCAGCTCGGCTGTCGGTGGCCGGAGGTCCCTGGTCCGAGGTGTCCGGGTGGGCCGGACCCTGGCCCTCCGACGAGCGGTGGTGGTCCAAGCGAGGCCGCAACCGCCAGGCCCGCATGCAGGTGGTAACAGCCGGCAGCACTGCTTACCTGCTCGCCTGTAGGCGCGGATGGTGGGTGGAAGGCATCTACGACTAATCGCTCCGACCGACCACTCCGACCACCGATGACGATTCCTTATTCTCCTTACGCCGAGCTCCACTGCCACTCGAACTTCAGCTTCCTAGATGGTGCGTCTCACCCCGAGGAGCTGGCGATCGAGGCGGCGCGTCTCGGCATCGACGCCCTCGCTCTCACCGACCACGACGGCTTCTACGGAGTGGTGCGCTTCGCCGAGGCGGTCCGGATGCTGGGCTTGGCGCCGGTCTTCGGCGCCGAGCTCACCCTCGTCGGTGACCCTACCCACACCGGTGACCCCCAGACAGCTGGACTTCGTACCGGCGCCCCCGATCCTCCCGGCACTCACCTGGTGGTCCTGGCACGCGATCCCGAGGGCTACGCGAGCCTCAGCCGGGTAATCGCCGAGGCACACCTGTCGGGTGGTGAGAAGGGTCGCCCTTCGCTCACCCTCGAGAGGCTGAGCCGTAGCAACCGGGGGAACGGGCACTGGCTGGTTCTGACTGGTTGCCGCAAGGGCCCCGTTCCCAGCGCCCTCGCCACCGCAGGCCCTTCCGCTGCGGCACGCGAGCTCGACCGGCTCGTCTGCGCCTTCGGTCGCCAGAACGTGGCCGTCGAGCTGTGGGACCACGGCGACCCCGTGGACACGGCACGCAACGACGCCCTGGCGGAGCTCGCGTGCAAGGCGGGGGTCGTCTTCGTCGCCACCAACAACGTCCACTACGCCAACCCTGCTCGGCGCCCGCTCGCCACCACGCTCGCAGCCGTGCGGGCCGGGTGCTCGCTGACCGAGCTCGAAGGCTGGCTGCCCGCAGCGGCCACCGCTTGCCTGCGCTCGGGTGCCGAACAGGAACGCCGCTTCGCCCGCTGGCCGGGGGCCGTGGCCCGGGCCGCCGAGCTCGGACGGGCGTGCACCTTCGACCTCCGGCTGGTCGCCCCCGGCCTCCCCGACTGCCGGGTGCCGCCCGGACACACCGAGCAGAGTCGGCTGGTCGAACTCGTGGCCCGCGGCGCCACCGAGCGATACGGGCCACGCCACACCGAGCGCGTCCCCGGCGCCTGGGCTCAGATCGATCACGAACTCGATGTGATCGGCGCCCTCGGATACGCCGGTTACTTCCTCATCGTGTGGGACATCGTCGAGTTCTGCCGTAGCAGCAACATCTATTGCCAAGGGCGCGGCTCGGCTGCCAACTCCGCCGTCTGTTACGCGCTCGGCATCACTCGGGCCGACGCGGTAGGGCTGGGGCTTCTGTTCGAACGTTTCTTGTCGCCAGA
>JBELAS010000138.1:0-4799 GCA_049508615.1 Acidimicrobiales bacterium | reverse complement strand
GACCTCACCTCGAAGCTCGACGGTCACTACCGGTTCGACCCGGCCACAGACGGGGGCACGGAGGTGACCTACACCCTCGAGGTGGAGCTGCGAGTCCCGCTACCCGGGTTCATCAAGAGGCGTGCCCAGAGCCGCATAATGCACACGGCCCTCGAGGAGCTCAAGGAGCGCGTCGAGTCCTTGCCGGCGAAGTGAGCTCGCCGAAGGCGAGCGAACCCGACCGAACCTATGAGCACCGCAGCTTGCTCGTCGACTGCCTCGAAGAGGGCCGCGCCATGAGCTTCGTCCCCGGGGCTCCGGCGACGAAAGGTAAGGGGTGCTGCGAGCGTCCGAGTGGAGGCGGAGGGGGGACGTGCAACACCCCGTAACTCTTGGGATCGATGTCGGCGGTACGAAAGTGCTCGGGCTCGCGCTCGACGGCTCCGGTGCTGTGCTCGCCGACGTGCGCCTACCCACTCCCGGCATCCGCGGTGCGCAGGGAGCCGAGGGGGTGAGGGAGGAGTTGGTGGAGGCGATGGCCACGGTGGCCACCCAACTGACGGTGCGCGTCCGTCCCTCTTCGGACCTGTTGCCTCTGTATGTGGGGGTGGGTGTCCCTGGTCTCGTAGACGACGACGGGATCCTTCGCTTCGCCCCGAACCTGCCTGTGGGGCCCAGCTTCGACATAGCGAGCCTCCTCTCTGAGCGTCTGGGCGGCTCGCGGGTCGTGGTCGACAACGACTCCACTTGCGCCATGGTGGGGGAGTGGGCCTATGGGGCTGCCGCGGGTGCCTCCAATGCAGTGATGATCACCCTCGGAACCGGCATCGGGGGTGGAATCGTGGCGGACGGCCGCGTGTTGCGCGGCGCGAACGGGTTCGCCGGCGAGATAGGCCACATGGTGGTGGACCCCGCGGGGCCGGTCTGCCCGTGTGGCCGGCGCGGGTGCTGGGAGCGTTACGCGTCTGGAAGCGGGCTCGGACGTCTTGGTCGGGAAGCCGCTCAGGCAGGCCGCCTCAGCGCGGTGGTGAGCCTGGTGGGCGGCGATCCCGAAGCGGTGCGCGGTGAATACATCACGCAGGCAGCCTTGGCGGGCGACGCGGATGCTCGAGCGGTCCTCGAGGAGCATGGCTGGTGGCTGGCGTTGGGGTTGGTCAACCTGGCCAACATCCTCGACACCAGCACGATCGTCATCGGAGGTGGGCTGGTAGCAGCGGTGCGACTGGTGTTCGATCCTGTTCGCCAAGCGTTCGACGAGATGATGGTGCAGGGCCACCAACGCCCCGGCGTGAAGATCCTCTTGGCCGCTCTCGGCGAGAGGGCAGGGGCGATCGGGGCCGCGTTCGTCGCACGAGGGGAGAACCGCTGCCAGGCAGGTACTGGTTGAACGGGTGACACGGGTGAGAATGCTCGAGCGATGCGGGTCGGGATAACGCTGCCGACGTTCCGAGATGACGCCGCCGCGCTCGATGCCGCACGGCGAGCGGAATCATTGGGGTTCGACGGTGTCTTCGTCTTCGACCACATCTGGCCGCTCGGAACGCCCGAGCGCCCTGCGCTCTCCGCGTTCCCCGTCCTCGGGGCGGTGGCTGCGGTCACAGAGCGAATCTGTCTCGGACCGTTTGTCGCTCGTGTCGGTCTCGTGCCTGACGAGGTGCTCGTTGCCGAGCTCAGGTCGCTCAGCTCCATGGCGCCGGGGCGGTTGATCGCGGGGTTGGGCACGGGTGACCGCAAGAGCGCAGGCGAGAACCTCGCCTACGGAGTCCCGGCGTTCGCGCCCGATGAGCGGCGACGGGCGCTTCGAAAGGCGGCGCGGCGCCTCATCGATCTCGGAGTACCCGTGTGGGTTGGTGGTGGCTCGACCGCCACCACGGAGCTGGCGGTCGAGCTCGGCCCCGGGGCAGCAGTCAATCTCTGGGAGGCCCGGCCCTCGGCGCTGGCCGCGGCGGCGGAGCGCTGCGAGGTCACCTGGGGCGGGTCCGTAGACGGTGAGGTTTCTCAGGTCGCGCAGTGGCTGTACGAGTTGGCGGCCGCCGGGGCTACTTGGGCCGTGTGTGCCTGGCCGCGTTCTCTGGAGGACCTGTCCGAGGTGGTGGAGATTCTGCGCCGAGGTTGAGCCGGGTAACCTTGCTCGATGGAATTCCGCCGGATCAACGGGTTGCCACCGTACGTCTTCGGTCACATAGAGGCGTTGAAGCTTGCAGCGCGCCGAGCCGGTCAGGACGTGATCGACCTCGGATTCGGCAATCCTGACCTCCCCTCGCCCCAAGTGGCAGTGGAGAAGCTGGCGGAGGCGGTGCACAACCCGCGCAACCACCGCTACTCGGCGAGCAGGGGCATCCCCAAGCTGCGACAGGCCATCGCTTCGTTGTACCTGCGACGCTTCGCTGTCGAGCTCGACCCCGACACCGAGGTCGTCACCACCATCGGAGCGAAGGAAGGGCTGTCGCACTTGATGCTCGTTCTCCTCGGCCCGGGCGACAGCGCCCTCGTTCCTTCGCCTTCGTACCCGATCCACATCTATGCTCCTCTGTTCGCTGGCGCGGAGGTCCGCCAGGTGCGCCTCGAGCTTCCCGGAGCGGGCGAAAGCACCTCGGCCTCCGAAGCGTTCTTCGGCAACCTGATGGAGTCATGGGAGTCCGCGTGGCCCAAGCCGCGCGTGATCGTGCTGTCGTTTCCGCACAATCCCACCACCGCTTGCGTCGACTTGGCGTGGATGCAGCGCCTCGTGGATTTCGCCCGTGAGCACGAGATCGTGCTGGTGCACGACTTCGCCTATGCCGACATCGCTTTCGACGGTTACGAGCCGCCGTCGATCCTTCAGGTGCCGGGGGCCAAGGACATCGCCGTCGAGCTGTACTCGTTGTCGAAGTCGTTCTCGATGGCTGGGTGGCGACTTGCCTTCATGGTCGGCAACTCCGAGGTCGTGGGCGCGCTCACCAAGCTGAAGAGCTATCTCGACTACGGGAGCTTTCAGCCGGTCCAGATAGCGGCGATCGTGGCCATGAACGAAGCTGCCGACTATCCCAAAGAGGTCAACGAGACCTACTGGGCGCGCAGGGACGCGCTCTGCGACGGACTTGACCGGATCGGTTGGCACGTAACGAAGCCGAGGGGGACCATGTTCGTGTGGGCTCCCGTCCCCGAGCCCTATCGCGAGATGGGATCGCTCGAGTTCGCGTCCTACTTGGTCTCCCAGGCCGAGGTGGCCACCTCACCCGGTATCGGTTTTGGACCGGGAGGCGACAGTCACGTCCGGTTCGCCCTCATCGAGAACGAGAAGCGGATCGGGCAGGCGGTTCGCAACCTTCGCCGCTCCCTGACCAAGATGAGGTAGCCAGTCTCGAGCGGGGCTTCGCTCCTTCTCAGCTCCTTCGAGCCGCAGCGAGGGGTCAGCCGGTGGCGCGTCCCAGGCGGCGCTCGGCGGTGGCGGGGGAGAGGATTCCTTCGAGACAGAACGAAACGGTTGCCGCGGATGCCTTCGCGGCGCTGCATCCCTTCTCTAGCACGAGCACCCGCGCCAGGTGATCGGTGACTCCCAGGATCGCGTGGGCCAGCACCAGCGGGTCGTCACGCCGGATCAGGCCGGCGGCGATCCCAGCCTTCACGTGTGGCAGCGCGTCGGCGACCGCCTGCTCCTCACCTCTGCGGATCAGGGGTGCGAAGCGCTCTTCGGTGCGGGCGAACTCGAGGAGGACGAACAGGTGCCGGTTGGCGTCGAGCCATTCCACCGTCGCCCCGATTCCGGCTTCGATCCGGCGCACGGGGTCGGGTTCGTCGGCTATGGCCTGACGTTGCGCGCGCCGAAGGTCTCGTTGCGCGTCCGTCAGGATCTGGCGGAAGAGCTCCTCTTTGGACTCGAAGTACCAATAGAAGACGCCCTTTCCCACTCCTAGGCCTTCGACTATGTCCGAGATCGATGTCGGGTGGTACCCGCTCGACGCGAATCGTCGTGAGGCGAAATCGACCAGCTGCCGTCGACGTCGTTCCCCGCGTGCGGTCAACCGCCGTGTCACGCGATGACGCTACAGGCCTGCGACACGCTCGAGAAACTTGCTCGGTCGTCCGGTGCCAAAGGGTCAGCAGGTGCCTCTTCGAGCTGTCGGCACCGTGGGTGGAGGCATCCTGTCGTCTCGCGCTCCGGGCCCTGCTACCGCACGAACGTCCCGAAAATAGAGGGTCTCCCCGCAGCGGGAGCAGGTGATACTGGGCCCGATACCTACGGGATCAGACAGGTGCGGCCCAACCGAGAGAACGCTCCACGGCGCGGCGCCAACCGGCATATGCGGAGTCGACGGCAGCGGCACTTGCCTCGGGTTGGTGTTCGACGTCCGGATGCCACAGCGCCGCCAAGTCCTCGAGCGAGTCCCATACCCCCTCGGCGAGGCCGGCCATGGTGGCGACCCCGAGGGCGGTGGTCTCGGTCGTGGCAGGGCGCGTGACCGGGACCCGGATCTGGTCGGCTTGTAATTGCAACAGCAGTTCCATCGCCGATGCGCCGCCATCGACGCGCAGATCTGCGACCGCCGCTCCGGTGTCGCGCATGGCATCTATCACGTCTCGGACCCGGAAGACCATCGACTCCACCACCGCACGCGCCAGGTGGGCCAAGCCCGTTCCGCGCGTGAGCCCGATGATGGTGCCCCTGGCATAGGGATCCCACCAGGGGCTCCCCATTCCCGTGAAAGCCGGGACGATGTAGACGCCCTCGGTGCTTGGCACCTCCTCTGCCAGCGGTCCGATCTCGGCCGTGTCAGTGATCAGCCCGAGTCCGTCACGCAACCACTCCATGGTGGATCCGGTGGAGAACACCGCCCCTT
>JBELAS010000137.1:0-4816 GCA_049508615.1 Acidimicrobiales bacterium | reverse complement strand
TCTCAACACGGGATCTTCGGTGGCACGCAGGTGGCCACGGCCCGCTTCACCGGCAAACGCCCCTGGTTGTTCGCGGTGCGCCCCAAGACCTTCGCCGCCGAGCCGGCGGGATCCGGCCCTGCCCAGGTCCAGGCCGCCGCGGTGCCCTCCGAGCTTGGGACGTCGAACGCGGCGAAGGTGCTCGAGCGCCACGTGGAGGAGCGCACCGGCCCGAAGCTCGACGAGGCCGACGTGGTCGTGGCCGGGGGTCGGGGTGTCGGGTCTGCCGAGGACTTCGCGATGGTCGAGGAGCTGGCCAAATTACTCAATGGCGCTGCTGGAGCAACCCGCGCCATCGTCGACGCGGGATGGGTGCCTTTCTCGTACCAAGTCGGTCAGACCGGCAAGACCGTCAAACCGACCCTGTACATAGCTTGCGGCATCTCCGGTGCGACTCAGCACCTCGTGGGGATGAAGGACGCCAAGAGCATCGTGGCCATCAACAAGGACGAGGCCGCGCCGATCTTCTCGATTGCCGACCTCGGCATCGTCGGTGACTACCACCAGGTCGTCCCGAAGCTCATAGAAGCCCTGAAGGCACGCGGCTGACCTGGGCGATGCGCCCGCCGGTGAAGATCCGGCCGGGCTGTCACAGGCGGTCATCGGCGACATGGACCACGAGTGGAACCTGCGGTTGGAGCCGTGACACGAACTGAGCCCGGCGCAACTCGGCATGTGTGGGTGCTGCGCCACGCGAAAGCTGCAGCCGGTTCGCCCGAAGGGGACGACCACAGCCGTTCTCTCACAAAACGCGGTATGCGTCAGGCCGAAGCCGCACGACGTTTCCTTGCAGGTGTGCGCGCCGGCGGCGCAGCCCTGCCGCGGCTGGTCCTTTGCTCTTCGGCGGCGCGGGCCTTGCAGACGGCCGAGCTCGTCCTGCCCGCGCTCGGGACCGAGGTAACGCTCGAGGTGGAGCGTGACCTCTACACCGCAGACGCCGGCGATGTGATCGAGCGTCTACGCCGGGTCGAGGACGAGATCGCGTCGGTCATGGTCGTCGGGCACAACCCGGCGTTTGCCGAGTTGGTACTGCTGCTGTTGTCAGAGGCCGACACCGACGGACGAAGCCGTGTCGAGCCGTTCCCCACGTGCGCTCTCGCGCAGATCGGGACGCGAACCGCGACCTGGGGAGATTTCGTCGCGGGATCGGGATACCTCGAGACGCTCTTTCTCCCCGAACGCTGAACGCGCCAGCGCAGATCTCAGAACGCGCTCATACGAGCGGCCATGGATAGTGATGGCGCTCAGGATCTGGAAGAGGGAAGGTGCGGTTCTCGACCAGAGCGCGGACACGCCGGCCCAACGCTGCTATCTCCGCCTGCGACAGCAGCCCGCGAAGCGGGCCAGGTAACGCGCTCGGCAGCCGGGCCAGGTCCCCGCACAGTTCCTCGGGCAAGGGTTCGCCGGCGAACTCCCAGATGACCGTGCGCAGCTTGGGCTCCCGGTGGAAGCACAGGCCGTTGTCGATGGCCCAGATGGTGCCGTCCTCGCCGAGAAGGCAGTGGCCGCTCTTGCGGTCGGCATTGTTCGCAACGACGTCGAAGGCGCAGACGGCGCGCAGCCTGTCGTGGTGCGAGGGCTCCTCGACCAGGGTGAAGTGGTGCTGCGAGAAGTCCGAAGGGACGAAACGCTGCAACGAGCCCGGCCCGAACGGGGCGTCGTCACGTTCCACCGTTTCGGGCACCAACCCCCATCCGAGCATCTCCGAAAGTGCGTAAGCGGCGACCTCGCGTCTGTAGACTGCTTCGGGGAAGTCCCACAATCGCCTCTCGCCCATCCCCGGCTTGTACACGGCGGCCGTCTCCTCGCCCGACTCGCTGCAGGTGGCGAGGAACGTGCGGTTCGAGCTCCAGGGAAGCCGGCCGACCACCTCGATCCCGCCGCGGGCGAGGATCCTCAGGTGACGGGCGGCCGGTGACCGTTCGTCCTCGGACATTGGTGTCCGGAAGGGTCGAGGGGTCCGCCGCAGAACGGGCATGGCGGCCTGCCGGCCTCAACGAGAGCGGTCGCCTGCATGGCGAAAGCAGCGGCTTGTTCTCGCGTGATCATGAACCGCGCCATGTCCCCGTCCTCGTCCTCGCCGACCAGCTCCTCGGCCACGAGCACGATCCGGTCGAGCGCTTCGTCGTAGGTGACTCCCAGGGTCCCGATGGCCCAGTGTGGCTCGGTCGGCTCCTCGAGTTCGTGCGCCTCTGGCAACTCGTCGGGTGCCTCGAGGTCGGCGAGCAGGCGGCCCAGGTACTCGGCCAGCACCGAGACTTGCTGCTTCTCCGCCTTCAAGGTGAGAAGTGAGTTGCCGTGGTGGCACTGCAAGAGGAACACGCGCTGTCCTACGGGGCCTTCGGTGCCTACCGTGAACCGGTCGAGGTCGCCCAGATCGAGTGCGGGGCTCATCAAGACACCGCCAGCTCGGCAAGGGTGGCCGTTGAGTTCATGCACAGCACGCGGTATCCGGCATCGCCCCGGATGATGACGGTGACCGAGCATGGTGATACGACGAGGCGCTGGAACAGGTCGAGAGGCACCCCCGCGGTGGCTGCGATCGCCGCTTTGATCGTGTCGGCGTGCGACACCGCGACGAACGATTGGCCGCGATGGCTCTCGCTCAGACGGTCGATGGCCTCTGTGACACGCGCCTGCATCTGGGCGAACGATTCCCCGCCCGGGAACTTGAACGCGCTGGGAAGCTGCTGGATCGTTCGCCATTCGTGCAGGCGTCGAAGCTTGCGCAGCTCCGCTCCGGTCCAAGACCCGTAGTCGCACTCGGCCAGTGTCCGCTCCACCTTCACTCGCAACCCGAGGCGCGCAGCGATCGGCGTGGCCGTCTCCACCGCCCGTTCCAGCGGCGAGGCGTACACCGCGACCGGCGGTCGGCGCAGTGCGGCGATGCGCTCGGCAACCGCATCTGCCTGGGCCCGCCCTTCGTCTGACAGGTGCAGGCCGGGAGCGCGCCCTGGAAGTACCGCGCCTGTAGTTGGTGTCCGCCCATGACGGACCAGGAACGCGACGGCGGGACCAGGTGAACGGCGCGGTGACACGTCGAGTCATCGTATTCTGTCGATCGTGGAGCCCACCTCGCGAACGAGGCGTGGCTCGGCATCAGGATCCACACCAGGCCCGACGCTGGCGTCCTCTTCGGAATCTCGCGTGGTGAACACCCGGGCTGCCAGGCGTCGCAGGGAGCTCACCAGGCTCTCCGGGGAGATCAGCGTCTGCCGTCTGTGCCCGCGGCTCGTCGCCTGGCGGGAGCAGGTGGCCCGCGAGCGTCGTGCGGCCTTCGCCGACCAGGAGTACTGGGGCCGCCCCGTGCCGGGTTTCGGCGACCCCGAAGCGCGCGTGTGCGTCGTGGGCCTGGCTCCGGCCGCGCATGGCGGAAACCGCACAGGTCGCGTCTTCACCGGTGACCGTTCGGGGGACTGGTTGTTCGCCGCATTGTGGCGAGCCGGATTCGCCAACCAGCCCACGAGCGTGGCGGTCTCCGACGGGTTGAAGCTTCGGGGCGCCTACGTCCTGGCCGTGGTGCGTTGCGCCCCTCCCGCCAACCGACCGGTGATCGAAGAACGCGACACCTGTGCGCCTTACTTGCGCCGCGAGCTGGAACTGCTCGGCGACGTCCGGGTGCTGGTGGCCCTCGGGTCGTTCGCCTACCAGGTCATCGCAGGGGAGCTGGGTGTCAAACCACGTCCCGTCTTCGGGCACGGGATCGAGGCAGCGGTGGCGGACGGGCGCGTGGTGCTGTGCTCGTACCACCCGAGCCAGCAGAACACCTTCACAGGCAAGCTCACCGAGAAGATGCTCGACGACGTCTTTGCCAGGGCGCGTGAGCTCGCCGGCTACGGATGAGAGCATGCGGGGCCTGGGGGCCTCGAAAGAAGTGGCGCGAGCCGCGGGATCAGGCGGGTGAGGGGAGCACGCCCGGCTCGGGCACGGCCTCCGAAGGCCAGCGGCGCCGGCTGGCGCGTGCGAGCTTTCGCATGAGCTCGATGGCACCCGGATCGTCGTCGCCGGGCCGTGTCTCGATCACCCCGTCAGAGACCATCCCCGACACCACCGAGCGTCCCTGGTCGGTGCGCACGACGGTGAGGGTCCAGTCGCCGAATGCGCCGATGCCGCCGGTGGAGATGTCAGCGTGTTCGGCCGCGAAGTCAGGACATGCCTTGCATCCCTCGCGGGTCCAGGCGCGGCCCTCTTTGAGCGGGACCTCGTGGTAGGAGCCGTCCTTCATCCAGATCTGGAAGACGCCCTTTATGTTGATCTTGGCTATGTCCTCGCGCCGTAGCCCGTAGCCGGCCTCGAACAGCTCCTCGAAGATGGTGTCGTCGAAGGTCTTCGAGCACAACAGGCCTATCGTGAGCATCAGCCGCCTGGCAACCTTGCCCGTCTTACGGGCCGACATGACCGCCGGCACCGATGCCTGGCAGCTCATCCCCACCAGCGCGATGCGCTCGGCTCCTTCGTCGACCGCGGCGCGGTATGCCAAGGGGTTGGCCGAGTAGGTGTATCGGGACCCGGCAGTGGCCAGGACATCGGAACGGGTGCGTGCCACAGCGGGCACGGCCTTCCAAGAGCTGCCGTTGCGATCCGTCGCGGATACGAGGGCCGCGTCGATCACGTCTCGCTCCAGGGCCCAGATCAAGATGGCCGAGACCAGGCCTCCGTCCTGACCGCCGGCGAGCACCTCGGGGTCGGTCGCCCGTGCCAGCAAGATGTCGTCGGAGATCCCGGCCACCTCCTCGGCCGTACGCGCCCTGCCGAAGTAGAAGTTGTCGATCTCAGG
>JBELAS010000136.1:0-4848 GCA_049508615.1 Acidimicrobiales bacterium | reverse complement strand
GCTGGCTCCCAGCTGGCTCGCCGGGCCGTTGTCCACCGCGATCGATCTTCTCGCGGCGGTCCCGAGCATCGTGGTCGGCCTGTGGGGCCTCCTCGTGCTCACGCCGGTGTTCCGCACCGACGTCGAACCGTTCTTGAAGAAGATTCCGGGGTTCGAGTGGTTCTTTCACGGCCCCGTCTATGGCCCGAGCATCCTGCTCGCGTCGGTGGTGCTGGCGGTGATGACGCTTCCCACCGTCGTGGCGCTGAGCCGGACGGCGCTTTCGGGGGTCGAACTCGCAGATCGCGAAGCGGCAATGGCGCTCGGCGCGACCCGTTGGCAGGTGGTCCGAAAGGTCGTTCTTCCCGGGGCGCGCTCGGGCATTCGCGCGGCGCTAACACTGGCAGTCGGCAGGGCGCTCGGCGAGAGCATCGCGGTGGCGATGGTCATTGGTAACCGGCCTGCGATCCCCCACTCGCTCAGCGCGCCTGGTGCCACGCTCGGATCTGCGATCGTGAACCAGTTCGCCGAAGCGACGCCCGGTCTCGGCACCAGCTCCGTCATCGCGCTAGCGGCGGTGCTGCTGGTGCTGACCGTGCTCGTGAACGCCGGTGGCCGCGCGCTGCTGGGAGACAGGGCCACGGGACGCGCGACATTCATCGGAGCGCAGGTGTGAGCGAGGTTCGCCCGGTGTTGCCGGTGGCGAACGGCGGTGGCGCTCACGACGCCGCGCCGGGTGACGGAACCGGCAGGGAATCGACCCTTCACCGCCGCAAAATCATCCGGGTGACTGCGCTCAGATCGCTCCGGCGCCGTCGCCTCAATGGCAGGATCGCTGAGACTTTCTGCGTCCTCGCCGTCATGGTGGGCTTGGTGCCGCTGGTGGCACTGCTCTATTACACGATCGCGCGTGGCGCGAAGGTGATCTCGTTCGGGTTCCTGTTCCACGCGCCGACCCCGCCGGGTGTCCCAGGTGGAGGCATCTCGACGGCGATCGAGGGCTCGGCGAAGATCGCGGGGCTTGCGCTCCTGATAGCGGTCCCCTTCGGTCTGTTCGTGGCGTTGTACCTCTACGAGCGCCGCGGCCGGCTCGCCGGCGCGATCCGCTTCAGCGCGGACGTGTTGACTGGCGTGCCGTCGATAGTGATCGGCATCTTCGCCTACGCGTTGCTGGTCCGTCCGCTTCACCACCCCTCTGACCTGGCTGCAAGCTTCGCCCTAGTGGTGCTGATGCTGCCGATCATCATCCGCGCCGACGAGGAGGCAATGCGTACCGTGGCGGTAGACCTGTGGGAAGCGGGCTTAGCGCTCGGTGTCCGCAGGTCGCGCGTCGCGCGCTCGGTGGTATTGCGCGGCGCCCTACCGGGGTTGGCCACTGGCAACCTGCTGGCCCTGGCGCGCGGAGTGGGAGAGACGGCACCGCTGCTGTTCACAGTTGCCGCGCCCACCTTTGCTCTGACCTATTTCACGTTCTCCCAGGGAGCCCAGGCCTTCACTGCAGCCCAGCAGGCCGCGTGGGGCACCGCGTTCGTGTTACTGGTGTTGGTCCTGTTGCTGAGCGTGGGCGCTAGGGTCGTGGCTTGGCGTCTGACCCGGAACGCTCGATGACGAGCAGCCAGCTCGGTCAGCGCCAGGAGGCTGCGCCGCCGGCGCAGGCCTGTACGCCGAAGATCGACACAGCGACCTGGGCCGTGACCCTCGACGACGTGAGCGTGACCTTTGGAGAGCGCGTCGCTGTTCGCAACGTCACCCTGAAATTACCGGTGAACCAGGTGACGGCGCTCGTCGGGCCCTCGGGTTGTGGCAAGACCACCGTCCTGCGTGCGATCAACCGGCTGCACGACCACACGGGCGGGCGGGTGAAAGGATCGGTCCGCCTGGGAGATCTCGAGGTCTATGCCCCCGACACCCCTCCCGAGCTGGTACGCAGCCGCGTGGGGATGGTGTTCCAGCGGCCGAACCCGTTCCCCACCATGAGCATCTACGAGAACGTGGTGTCGGGCTTGCGGCTCAACGGCGTGCGCAAGAAGTCATTGCTGCGCGAGGCTGCCGAGTCCGCTCTTCATCACGCCGCCTTGTGGGAGATCGTGAAGAACCGTTTGCACGAGCCGGCGGTACGCCTGTCGGGGGGTCAGCAGCAGAGGCTCTGCATCGCCAGGGCACTGGCCGTCGAGCCGGAGGTGCTCCTCATGGACGAACCGTGCTCGGCGCTGGATCCGATCGCCACCGCCAAGATCGAAGACCTGATTACCCAACTGGCGCACGACGTAACGATCACAGTGGTCACCCACAACATGTTCCAGGCGGCGCGCGTCTCGGACCAGGCTGCGGTGTTCCTGCTGGGAGAGGACCGCGTCGGTGAGCTCGTCGAGGTCGGCCCGACCGCGAGAGTCTTCAACTCGCCGGTGAATTCTCGTACGAAGGAGTACGTTACCGGCCGCGTGGGCTGAACCTTCGGGTTGCTCAGATAAAGGGGTTGCGAACCCCGATGCTGTCCATGCGTCATGTCCTCGGACCAGACGACGGCGCAGTCCGGCTCGGCCGCGCCTCGAAGAGGGGTATCTCTCGCCTCGGTTGGCGCGGCGCCAAGCTCCTGTCATAGTCTCGGGGTGTGCTCATCGGTGATGCCGTCGTCATCGACCGCGGTGGTCTGGACCAGCTCATTTCCGGTATCACCAGGCGCGGGTACCGAGTTCTCGGGCCGGTGGTGCGCGACAGGGCGATCTCCATCGGTGAGGTGCGTGGTACCGGCGACCTGCCCGAGGGATGGCACGACACTCAGGCCCCGGGTAGGTACCGTCTCGACAAAGGGGACGATCCAGCGCTCTTCTCCTGGGCGGTGGGGCAGCAATCGATAAAGGGGGACGTGTTCCCTTCCCGCTCGGTGGTGTGGCGAGCGAGCATGACCGATGGGACCGTCCAGCTCGAAGAGACTCGGGACGACACCCCTCCCACCGCGCTGGTAGGCGCACGGCCATGCGAGCTCGCGGCCCTCGACGTTCTCGGCCATGTCCTTTCTGATGCGCCCGGTCCCGACCCTCTCTACCGTCGTAGGCGTGCCGGTTTCGTAGTCGTCGTCGAGTGTGGGACGCCCTCAGGCACCTGCTTCTGCACCTCGATGGGCACCGGCCCTGCCGCAGAACAAGGCTTCGACCTCGCTCTTACCGAGCTCCTGGACGGCGACGGGCACCGCTTCCTGGTGAGAGTGGGCTCCGACAAGGGGGCCGAGGTTCTCGACGAGCTACCGTCGCGCGCCGCCACCGACGGCGACCTCTCCGCCCGGACCGCCACCGTAGAGCACGCGGTTTCCCATATGGGACGGCACCTCGACACGGACGACCTGCCAGGCCTCCTCGCCCGGAACCTCGAGCACTCGCGCTGGGACGACGTGGCCGAGCGCTGCCTGGCCTGCGGCAACTGCACCCTTGTCTGTCCGACATGCTTCTGTGCCACGGTCGAGGACACCACGGACATAGACGGCGCCGTCGTGCGCCAGCGACTCTGGGCATCGTGCTTCGACCTCGCACACTCCTACATGAGCGGGGGAGGGCCGGTGCGATCCTCCACGATTTCGCGTTACCGGCAGTGGATGACCCACAAGCTCTCTACGTGGTGGGACCAGTTCGGCACATCGGGATGCGTCGGCTGCGGCCGCTGCATAACCTGGTGCCCTGTCGGAATAGACATCACCGAAGAGGCGGCGGCGATCCGCGCCGGCGACGGCGACGTGCGATCCGAAGCTCAGCGCGTCGGTGCCTAGAGGAGGGAGCCGAGAGGTGACCCAAATGACCAAGGACTTTGTATGCCCGAGGAGATAGCCGAGCTCGTAGCGAACCATCCGCTCCTGTCGGGGCTCCCCGGTGACACGGTCGGGCTCGTAACCGGGTGCACCCGTAATGTGGCTTTCAACGTCGGAGATCTGTTGCTCGCCGAGGGCGACCCTGCAGACACCCTGTACCTGTTGCGCAGGGGCCGGGTGGCGCTCGAGGTCCGCGCGCCCGGAAAGGCGATGATCATCGACATCTTGAGCCCCGGCCAGCCGCTCGGGTGGTCGTGGCTGTTCCCCCCGTACCGCTGGAGCTTCGACGCGCGGGCAATGGACCCGGTCGGGGCGCTTTCCGTGGATGCGACGTGCCTGCGGGCCAAGGCCGATGAAGACCCGGCGTTCGGCTACGAGCTCATGAAGCGGATCAGCGCGATCATCCTCCAGCGCCTGCAGGCGACGCGCCTGAGGCTCCTGGACCTTTACGGCGATGGCGTTGCCAGTTGAGTCGCCGGCCGAGCGGCTGGCACCGCCGGCGCCCGGCCCGCTCGTGCCCGAGCTTTATCGTGTCGCGGCGAGCAGGATCGAAACCGAGGACACAGTCACCTTGTCGCTCGCGCCTCTCCAGGACCCGCTGCTAGCTCCCCGCCCGGGCCAGTTCAACATGCTCACTGCCTTCGGGGTCGGCGAGGTGGCGATCTCGGTGTCGGGCGGGCCCGAGAGCGACGGGACGATCGAGCACACGGTGCACGCCGTCGGCCAGGTGTCGCGGGCGTTGTGCAACTCGTCCGTCGGCAGCGTCGTGGGAGTGCGCGGGCCTTTCGGGACGGACTGGGGGGTCGACGATCTCGGCGACCGAGACGTGATGGTCGTGGCCGGGGGGATCGGGCTCGCACCGTTGCGCACGGCGGTCATCCAACTCGCTGCCGCGCGTGCCTCGGGCGGCGTCAGGCGCTTCGACCTCCTGGTGGGTGCCCGTACGCCGGATCAGGTGGTGTTCGCCGACGAAATTCGTCGCTGGCGCGAAGAGGGCACCCACGTCGAGGTCACCGTCGACGCCGCGGGACCGGGCTGGGACGGGCCCGTGGGCGTGGTGACGACCTTGC
>JBELAS010000135.1:0-4855 GCA_049508615.1 Acidimicrobiales bacterium | reverse complement strand
CTTCCTGGGGGCCCGCCATAGTGGCCACCGGGTCCTGACCCGTACCCATTGGACCATTGGGCTGCCGCGAGCCGTTGCTCGATCGGCCACTTCGAGAAGGCGAATACAAGGAACATGATGTAGTTCACAACAGGCACGAGCGAGACGAGGAACCACCAGCCCGAGTAGCCGGCCTTGGTGATGATCTGTATCGCCGCCAGCACGGATACCACAAGCATGACTAGGTAGATGATCAGGAAGAGCCCGAGCCCGATTGGCACTGTGTTCGCCGTCATCGTTCCTCCCTAGTGGCGCTCGTCCCCTTTCGACGCCGTACCGGAAAGATCGTCACATTCATTCCCATCCTTGACCATTGATTCGAGCATCCCAGGATTGGCGGAGCGGTCCAGAGGACGTACGACCGGCCGTAGGAGGGACGATCACGCCCAGTTGCCCGGTGCAAGCCCGGTGCAAGCCGCAACAAGAGGCCGACGCCTACAGGTCGTTCCTCCTTGTTCGCCATCGTGGCAGGTCCGCTGGGCGGCCAGCCGCGACACCAAGCGAAAGGGCCGCGGGCAGTTCGACCCGCACGAGAGTGGGTCTCCAGTGGGGGCTGTGATGACACTGCTCGAGGACGGCGGGACGCCAAGAGATTGATGATTGGTGGACCGAATAACTACTGCGTTGCCGCCGTCAACTTCGACGGCCCCTGTTCATTGGGAGTGATTGGGCCAACGGCGGTCGCGAGCATCACAGAGTTTGGGATCTTGAGGATACCGTCGTTAGCACGAACTGTGACATAGGTGAGACTCACACCGAGCACGACGGAATCGAAGACTCCGCCTAGCGCGCCGGAACGGATTCGGATGTTGTCACCAACCACGAACGGCCTAGCAAGGAGGAGGACTACTGACGCGAAGACGTTGCTGAGACTCTGCTGCGCGGCGATTCCGAGGACGACACCGGCGAGACCAGCGCCGACGAGGAGATGCTCGATCGAGACGTCAAGTAACCCAAGCTCGGCGCAGATGATGATCACGTAGCCCACGCCTGTGGCGAGAAGCCGAACGGCTCCGCTGGCCGCGGGCATGGTGCGAGTTGAGATGAGATGGCCGAGACCCGCGGCAGACTTACGGGTTGCTATGACGCCAAAGACGATCAGAGCTACCGCAGCGCTCCACACGATGACCCTCGGGCGGATGGGCGGCCCGTGGACGCTCCCGAGAATGCTACCGGTGATCAGCGCCGCGAGAGCGATGACGCCGGCCAGCAGCGCGATCCTCCAGTCGCGCTCGCGGGCATGTTCGACAACGTGGCTGTTTCTTTGGTGATGTTGCAATGCCATCATCCTCCATGTGCAAAGGGTGCCGAAAGGTGCACCGTCATTTGACCTCATCTTGTATGGCCATGCCGATGGGTGGGGCGACACCGACGTCCGACGGCAGACCATCCTGGATCGACGTCGTTGAACGATTCCAGATGATCGGGCCTCGCCCGACCTCACGCCCACCTGCACTAATCCGGGCAGGATGGTCAGAAGACCGCAGCTTCACAAGCGAGAGGTTCGCGGATTCATCCCCAATCCACCAACCCGCCCGTAGACTGAAGGCACGATGCAGGCGGGAAATATGCGGGAATCGACTCCGAGATTGGTGGTAGCGAAGTGAGAAAGTTCGTGTTTGGTGTACTCGTCCTATTAGTTTTGGTCGCTCTTGCGCTATTGATCGTGTTCTTCGCTTTTCTGCGACATTGGGCGGCGGTTCACACCGGCACTCTCAATGAGAGCGGTCCCTACTACGGGTTCTGGTCCGGTTTCGGTTCCGACATCGGAGAGGCGACACTTATTACTGCGGTCGGCGTCGGGGTATACACCGGTGTTCGTAAGGTCAACTGCCACACCAAGGGGTGTTGGAGGATCGGCCATCATCCACTAGAAGGCACTCCGTATCACTTGTGCCGGAAGCACCACCCGGATGTACCGACTAAGGGTGCTTCGCATGAACACATCCTTGAGCAGCACCGTAAGTACATGGAGGCTCAATGAGCAACAGCGGCGCATAAGTGGCGAAGGAGAGCTGTCTCGTGACCACCGACGCGATACCGACCCGCCCGGAATCCGCAAGGAGCGACCGATTCCGCTCGGACGCTGGTTAGACGCGCCCCAGCCTGGGATCGCACAATCCGATGTGTGCCGAGCGGTGAGCTAAGCACGCACCACGGCTTCAAAGTCCTGTCGCCAAAGCCCGAATAACAGTGCAGGTTAAGGCTGATATTGGCGCCCTTACCGGAGCGCGCCGCCAAGAGCTGTACGCACTTCGGTGGTCAGATCTCGACCAGGACGCCGCCAAAGCCAAGGAAAGCAGCAGGTCACCAGGGACCGTATGGGTTCGCGTTGGCCGCCCGCACGGCGGTCACGTAGCCCGCGCGCTCGTGGGCCGTCTCGTCCGCGCCGGGTGGCACGGCGAGCTTCCCGCGCAGGTCGCCGACCGTGTCGAACCCTTTGCGCGCCATCCAGGCGGAGAGGCCGTCTAGCAGCCCCACCGCGTGCTCTGGGCCGTGGCGCAGCAGCGAGGAGGTTGTCATGACGACATCCGCGCCGGCGAGGAGATACTTGGCGAGGTCATCCGGACCTTCGACGCCGGTCGACGCGGCCAGCGCGGCGTGCAGCCGTCCGTGGAGTAGTGCAATCCAGGCACGCGAAAGCCGGCCCTCCACCGGGCTGGAGAGCCCGATGCCGGGCCCCACCCCGAGCGACTCAGGGTCGATGTCGGGCTGTAGGAAGCGGTTGAAGAGCACGAGCGCGTCCGCGCCGGCCACGTCGAGTTGCTGCGCCATCTCCCCGGTCGAGCTGAAGTACGGGCTCAGCTTGACAGCGACCGGCAGGGTTACCGCTGCCTTGACGCGCTGGAGGATCTCGACATGGCGCCGCTCGACCTCGCGGCCCGAGACGTTCGGGGCACCGGGGAGGTAGTAGACGTTGAGCTCGATCGCGACGGCGCCAGCATCCTGGATCGCCCGCGCGTAGGTGGTCCACCCGCCGGGTGTGACGCCGTTCAGGCTGGCGATCACCGGGATCTCGACAGCGGCTACGGCACGCTCCACCAGGCTCAGGTAAGCGCGAGGACCCCACTCGTTCCCTGCAGACTCGGGGAAGTAGGAGAGCGACTCGGCGAAGCTGTCGGCGCCGGCCTCGACCAGCTGCGCGTTGCGTGCTGCCTCTTCGGCCAGCTCCTCCTCGAACAGCGAGTGGAGCACGACCGCGCTGACCCCGGCGTCGGCGAGCCGGCGGACCCCGTCGACGGTGTGAGACAGGGGGGACGCCGAGGCGACGAGCGGATTGCGCAGCGCCAGTCCCATATAGCCCGTGGAAAGGTCCATCAGCGGCCCTTACGGGCGTCGGCCGGGAATCGCTGTGCGGGACGCGTAGCCATCTCCTCGTAGGTCTGCCAGCGCTGTGTGACCGCCACCTGGGCCAGACCGCCGAGTCGTTCGGCCTCGGCGGGATCGGAATTGGCGAGCGACGAGTAGCGCAGCTCTCGATGAGTGTAGTTGGTGAGCGGGATGCGTGGTCTGGGCGAGTCGAGCAAGAACGGGTTGCCGCCGGCGGCACGCAACATCGGGTCGTAGCGGATGAGAGGCCAATACCCGCTCGCGACGGCGCGGTACTGCTGGTCGAGCCCGGCCTGCATCTCGATGCCGTGGGCGATGCAGTGGCTGTATGCGATCAGGAGCGACGTGCCGTCGTATGCCTCCGCCTCGCGAAAAGCGTGCAGCGTCTGCTCAGGGTCGGCGCCCATCGCGACCCGAGCCACGTAGACGTTGCCATAGGCGATCGCCTGCAGGGCAAGGTCCTTCTTCTCCACGGTCTTGCCTGCAGCGGCGAACTTGGCGACGGCACCGAGCGGCGTCGCCTTGGACATCTGCCCGCCGGTGTTCGAATATACTTCCGTGTCGAGCACTAGCACGTTCACGTTGCGCCCGCTCGCGAGGACGTGGTCGAGCCCGCCGAAACCGATGTCGTAGGCCCAGCCGTCGCCGCCGACGATCCACACGCTACGCCGGACGAGGTGGTCGACGACGCTCGCAAGATCGGCAGCCAAGGGCCCGTCCAGTGCGCCGAGCCGACGCTTGAGCTCGGCCACACGTTCGCGTTGGGAGCGAAGCTCCGACTCGGAGAGTTGCGGTGCATCGAGAATGGCGTCGACGAGCTCGCTGCCGAGTTCGCCTCGGAGTTCGCCGAGGCGTCTCCGAGCGAGCTCGACGTGGCGGTCGGCAGCGAGGCGCAGACCTAGGCCGAACTCGGCGTTGTCCTCGAACAGCGAGTTCGACCACGCCGGGCCGCGGCCCTCGGCATCGGTCGTCCAAGGTGTCGTGGGCAGGTTCCCGCCGTAGATCGACGAGCAGCCCGTCGCATTGGCTATCACGGCCCGGTCGCCGAACAGCCGGGAGAGGAGCATCAGGTAAGGCGTCTCGCCACAACCGGCGCAAGCACCGGAGAACTCGAACAGCGGTTGCAGGAATTGGGTGCCACGCACCGTGCCGAAGTCCAGCCGGGAGCGCTCGGCTACCGGCAGCGTCTCGAAGAACGCGATGTTGTCCCGCTCGGCCGGGACGAGCGACTCGAGGGGCGCAAGGTTGATCGCCTTGCGAGTGGGGTCGTCCGGTGCCACGGCCGGGCAGGCCTCGACGCAGAGCGCGCATCCAGTGCAGTCGTCCACGTAGACCTGCAACGTGTAGCCGGTGTCGGGGAGTCCCCGAGCTCGAAGAGGTGCAGAGCGGAAAACCTCTGGCGCCGTCGCCAATTGCGACTGGTCGTAGTACTTAGAGCGGATGACGCTGTGCGGGCAGACGAAGCTGCAGTTGCCACACTGGATGC
>JBELAS010000134.1:0-4890 GCA_049508615.1 Acidimicrobiales bacterium | reverse complement strand
TCGACCGCCTCCTGGAGCATGCGTTTTTCGTTGTTGATGATGATCTCGGGCGCCCCGAGGTCTAGCAGCCTCTTGAGCCGGTTGTTGCGGTTGATCACGCGGCGGTAGAGGTCGTTCAGGTCCGAGGTGGCGAATCGGCCGCCGTCGAGCTGCACCATCGGCCGCAGGTCGGGCGGGATCACGGGAACGACACCCAGGATCATCGCCCGCGGGTCGTTCACCCGCCGGCCGTGGTCGTCTCGGCAGTTGAAGGCGGACACGATCTTGAGCCGCTTGATGGCCTTCTGGCGGCGCTGGGCAGACAGCGGGCGACGACCGTCGGTGGCGTCGATGGCCTCGCGAAGCTTCGTCTCCTCGACGTCGAAGTCGATGCGGTCGATGAGCCCGGAGATGGCTTCGGCACCCATCCCGCCCTCGAAATAGTCGTCGTAGCGGCCCTTGAGCTCCCGCCACAGCAGCTCATCCTCGATGATCTTGCGGGCGTAGAGGTCGCGAAACTCGTCGAAGGCCCGCTTGGCCAAGTCGATCTCCGCCTCGGTCCGCTCTCGGAGCGCGCCGATCTCCTTCTCCGCCAGCCGCTGGCGGGCCTTGATCTCGGTCTCCTTCGCGCCCTCGGCCTCGAGCTCCACGAGCTCGGACTCGAGGGTCTTGAACCGCCGGTCGATCTCGAGGTCGCGCTGGCGCTCGAGCTCGACCACCTCCTCGGCCAGCTCGCCCTCGAGCGCCGGGACGTCTTCGCGACGGCGCTCCTCGTCCACCCAGGTGACCAGGTTGGCCGCGAAGTAGATGACCTTCTCGAGCTGCTTGGCCTTAAGCTCCTCACGGGCCTCGGTGCCCATGAGCAGGTAGGCGAGCCAGCTCCGGGTGCCGCGCAGGTACCAGATGTGCACGACCGGGGCGGCGAGCTCGATGTGGCCCATCCGCTCTCGCCGAACCTTCGAGCGTGTGACTTCGACGCCACAACGCTCGCAGATGATCCCTCGGAAGCGGACGCGCTTGTACTTCCCGCAATAGCACTCCCAGTCCTTCGTGGGACCGAAGATCTTCTCGCAGAAAAGCCCGTCCTTCTCCGGGCGCAACGTCCGGTAGTTGATCGTCTCGGGCTTCTTGACCTCGCCGTTGGACCAGGAGCGAATGGACTCGGCAGTGGCGAGGCCGATCCTGAGCTGGTCGAAGTCGTTCACGTCGAGCATTCCTAGAAGCTCCTCTCCGCAGCGCGGCGCGCGTCCTCCTCGTCCGACCCTCGTTCGGGCCGGCTGATGTCGATGCCCAGCTCCTCGGCGGTCCGGAACACGTCCTCGTCGAGCTCCCGCATCTCGATCTCCTCACCCGTGGTCGAAAGCACCTCGACGTTCAGGCACAGCGACTGCATCTCCTTGATGAGAACCTTGAAACTCTCGGGGATGCCCGGCTCGGGGATGTTCTCCCCCTTCACGATGGCCTCGTAGACCTTGACTCGGCCGAGCACGTCGTCGGACTTGATCGTGAGCAGCTCTTGTAACGCGTAGGCAGCGCCGTACGCCTCCAGTGCCCACACCTCCATCTCGCCGAAGCGCTGCCCGCCGAACTGTGCCTTCCCGCCGAGGGGCTGCTGGGTGATCATCGAGTAAGGCCCGGTCGAGCGGGCGTGGATCTTGTCGTCGACGAGGTGGGCCAGCTTCAAGATGTACACGTAGCCGACCGATATCGGGTTGTCGTAGCGCTCTCCGGTCCGGCCGTTGTAGAGCGTGGCCTTGCCGTCGGAGCCGATCTGGCGCGAACCGTCGGCCGAGTCAGGGTGCAATCGCTCGAAGAGGCGGCGGATGGTGGGGTGCCGGCCCGTTTCGTCCTCCTCGTCCCAGTGCGCGCCGTCGAAGGCTGGCGTCGCCACCCAGACAGCGGGGTCGGTACGCGGACGGGTCTTGGCCCGACCGTCGTGCCCGTTGCGGCCTGTGCCGTTGGCAGATCGCGGACCCTGCCTAGAGGCGACGCGCCCGCCGTTCGGGGTGAAGAACGCGCTTGCTCCGTCCCCGTCCCAGCCCCAGCGCGCCGCGTAGCCCAGGTGCGATTCGAGCACCTGGCCCACGTTCATCCGGCTGGGGACGCCCAGTGGGTTCAAGATGATGTCGACGGGGGTGCCGTCTGCCAGGAACGGCATGTCTTCCACAGGCAGGATCTTCGAGATCACACCTTTGTTCCCATGACGGCCGGCCAGCTTGTCGCCTTCGGAGATCTTGCGCTTCTGGGCCACGTAGACCCGAACGAGCTGGTTCACCCCGGGGGGAAGCTCGTGGGAGTCCTCCCGGGAGAAGACCCGAACGTCGATCACCTTTCCGGACTCGCCGTGGGGCACCTTCAGCGAAGTGTCGCGCACCTCGCGCGCCTTCTCGCCGAAGATCGCCCGAAGAAGCCGCTCCTCGGGGGTTTGCTCGGTCTCGCCCTTGGGGGTGACCTTGCCCACGAGCACATCCCCGGCATCGACCTCGGCTCCGATGCGGATGATGCCGCGCTCGTCGAGGTCCCCGAGGATCTCCTCGGAGAGGTTTGGTATGTCGCGGGTGATCTCCTCTGCACCGAGCTTGGTGTCCCGAGCGTCGACCTCGTGCTCCTCGATGTGGATGGAGGTGAGCACGTCATCTCGCACCAGGCGCTCGGAGATTACGATGGCGTCCTCGAAATTGTAGCCCTCCCAGGGCATGAACGCGACCAACAGGTTCTTGCCGAGAGCCAGTTCCCCGTTGTGCGTAGCGGGCCCATCAGCCAGCACGTCGCCCGTCGAGACCTTCTGACCCTCGTCCACGAGGACCTTCTGGTTGATCGAGGTGTTCTGGTTGGAGCGGCGGAACCGGGCCAGCGTGTAACGCTTGCGCCCGAGCTCGTGACCCACACGGTCGCGCTGGCCGGAGCGGTACTCGACCATCACGTTGTCGCCCGACACCTCGGTCACCGTCCCCTCGCCCTCGGCCAACAGGACGTCTCCGGCGTCGCGCGCCGCGCGTGCCTCCACGCCCGTGCCGATGTAGGGCGCCTCGGGAACCACCAGTGGCACCGCCTGCTTCTGCATGTTGGCGCCCATCAGGGCCCGGTTGGCGTCGTCGTGCTCGACGAAGGGGATGAGGGCCGTCGACACCGAGACGATCTGCTTCGGTGAGACGTCCATCAGGTCGACCTCGGCGGGGGGCACGTAGTCGATCTCGCTCGTCGTCCCGTAGGAGGTGGATGTGGCACCCACCCGGACGCCTGCCCCCTGGGGGCCGCGTCGTACGAGCACACGCTCGGCTACGAAACGGTTGCGGTCGTCGAGCTTGGCGTTGGCCTGGGCTATGACATGCTCCTCCTCCTCGTCGGCCGCGAGGTACACGATCTCGTCGCTAACCCGGCCGTCGACCACGCGGCGATAGGGAGTCTCGATGAACCCGTACTCGTTCACCCGGGCATAGGTCGCCAGGGCGCCGATCAAGCCGATGTTCGGACCCTCGGGCGTCTCGATCGGGCACATGCGCCCGTAGTGCGAGCTGTGCACGTCACGCACCTCGAAACCGGCGCGCTCGCGCGAGAGCCCGCCCGGACCGAGTGCCGAAAGGCGCCGCTTGTGAGCCAGGCCCGAGAGCGGGTTGTTCTGGTCCATGAACTGGCTCAGCTGGCTGGTCCCGAAGAACTCCTTGATGGCGGCGACCACAGGCCGGATATTGATGAGCGTCTGGGGCGTGATCGCCTCCACATCCTGGGTGGTCATACGCTCACGCACGACCCTCTCCATCCGGCTCAGCCCTACACGCACCTGGTTCTGGATCAGCTCGCCTACAGACCTGATACGCCGGTTCGCGAAGTGGTCCTGGTCGTCGATCCGGTACCCTGCCTCGCCGTCCGCCAGGTGGAGCATGTACGTAGCGGTGGCCAATATCTCCGACGGGCTCAACACGCCCTGGCCGGGAACCGGACGCTCGAGGTCGACGTCGAGCAGCTCGCAGACGCGCTCGATCTCCGGGCCGAGCTTGCGATTCAGCTTGTAGCGACCAACCCGGGTCAGGTCGTAGCGCTTCGGGTTGAAGAAGGCGTTCTCGAAGTAGCCGCGCGCCGCGTCCGCCGAGAGCGGTTCCCCCGGGCGCGCCCGCTTGTAGATCTCGAGCAGAGCTTCCTCACGGGTGGGGGCGAGGTCACGTTCGCGCTCCCACTGACCTTCGAGGAAGTCGAAGTGCCGCACGAAGCGGGCCAGGAAACCTTCGTCCTCGTACCCGAGCGCCCGCAACAGGACGAACAGTGACAAACGACGCTTGCGAGCCACGCGCGCTCCGGCGGTGACGTCCTTCGACGGCTTGGCCTCGACGTCGAGCTCGATCCACTCCCCCCGGTAGGGGTGGACCGTGCCGGTGACGATCGTCTTCGGGTCACGGCCCGGCTGGAAGATGACACCCGGGGACCGCACCAGCTGGCTCACCACCACACGTTCGGTGCCGTTGATGATGAACGTGCCCTTGTCCGTCATCATCGGGAAGTCCCCCATGAAGACGGTCTGCTCCTTGATCTCGCCGGTGGTGGCGTTCAAGAAGCGCGCCCGGACGAAGACCGGGGCGGCATAGGTCATGTCCTTCTCTTTGCACTCCTCCACCGAGAATTTGGGCGGTGGGCGGAGATCGGGGTCCGCCGGGTCGAACTCGAGCTCGAGGCTGAGCTGACCGGTGAAGTCCTCGATCGGACTGATGTCCCCGAACGCCTCGGCCAGACCTTTGTCCAAGAACCACTGGAACGAGTCGCGCTGGACCGAGATCAGGTCGGGCAGCGGTAAGGCCTCATCGATGTTGGCGAACGAAACGCGTTCGGGACTGCGGGACCGTGTGGGCAACGGCCTACTCCTCCCAATTCGGGTGCTGACGGGTGGAACGAGAACAGAAGAAAACGCCTCCGGGGCGC
>JBELAS010000133.1:0-4895 GCA_049508615.1 Acidimicrobiales bacterium | reverse complement strand
CGGTGCAGCGCTGCTCGTCGCCTTCTGCCTGGTGGAGACGAGGGCAGCCGAGCCGGTCATCCCGCTCGGGCTGTTCCGCAACCGTACCTTCACGGCGGCGTCGGGGGTCGGGTTCATCATCGGCTTCTCGATGTTCGGCGCGATCGTCTACCTGCCCCTGTACCTGCAGACCGTCCACGGCGCCTCGCCCACGGCCTCGGGCCTGGAGCTGTTGCCGGTGGTGGCCGGCATGCTGTGCACCTTCATCGTGAGCGGCCGGCTCGTCACGCGCACGGGCCGGTACAAGATCTTCCCGATCGTCGGCTCGGCAGTGCTCGCAGGCGGGCTGGTTCTTCTGTCGCGCCTCAGCCCTCACACGTCGTTCACGCTGGCCGCCGTCTACATGGTCGTCGTGGGACTCGGCATCGGGCTGGTCATGCAGGTCCTCGTCGTCGCCGTGCAGAATTCCGTGCCGTTCACACAGCTCGGCACGGCCACCTCCACGGCGACGTTCTTCCGCACGATCGGCGGTGTGTTCGGCGTCTCCGCGCTCAGCACAGTGCTCAACAACCGGCTTCTCGCCCAGTTGCGAGCGCACGCTTCGGCGGCACAGCTGAAGCTCCTCCACGGGTCGAGCATTGCCGCCAACCCGGCGCAGATCAATCGGCTGCCGCCGGCGGAGCGGCTTTTGTACGTCGGCGCGTTCAGCCACGCGCTGCAGATCGTGTTCCTCGTGGCCGTGCCGTTCACCGTGCTGGCGTTCCTCCTCAGCTGGGTCATGAAGGAGATCCCCCTACGCACAACGGCGCGCGTGTCGCCGCCCGACGCGGACGGGTCCGCGCCCGCTGGGCCGGCCACCGACGCCGCGAGCGACTTCGCCAAGTTGTAAAAACCCTCGGCATGTGGACCAAGGCATCAAGTCGTCCTCGACAGAAGGAGCCTCAATGCGCGCCGTAGCCATCTACGAATTCGGGGCCAGACCGACCCTGGCCGACCTACCCGTTCCCGAGCCCGGTCCAGGTGAGGTGCTCGTGCGGGTCCGGGCGTCCTCGATCAACGGGTTCGACGCGTCGGTGGCTGCCGGGCGGACCAAGGGCATGATGGAGCACCGGTTCCCGGTGGTGCTCGGTAAGGACTTCTCCGGCACGGTCGAGGCACTCGGCGAAGGTGCCTCCCGGTTCGCGGTCGGGGACGCGGTGTTCGGGGTGGTCATGAAGCCGATCCTCGGCGATGGCGCGTTCGGCGAATACCTGGCGGTCAGCGAGCGGTACGGCATAGCCCGGGTGCCGGACGGTCTGGACCTCGCAGCCGCCGGCGCACTCGGGCTCGCCGGCACCACAGCAGTCAACGCGGTCGACGCCGTCGCACCCCGATCCGGCGAGACCGTGCTGATCTGCGGAGCGACCGGTGGCGTTGGCGCGATCGCGATCCAGTACGTGGCCCCGTCCGGCGCCCGTGTAATCGCCACCGCTCGGCCCGGCCCGGGGGCCGAGTTCGTCCGCGACCTGGGCGCCGATCTTGTCGTGGACCACACCGGCGACCTGGCTGACCAGATCCGGACCGCTGCACCCGAGGGCGTTTCCGCGGTGGTGCACCTGGCCGGTGACGGCGCTCGGCTGGTCGACCTGCTCGCCGCCGGTGGGCGGCTGGCCTCTACCCTCGGCTTCGGCCCGGACCAGCACCCCGCCGCCATCGCGATCATGGCCAACCCCGACACCACCACCCTCGACCGACTCGCCGCTGACGCCGTTGCCGGTCGGTTGCGGGTGCCGATCACCCGCAACTACGAGCTAGCCAACGTGCCCGGCGCTCTCGCCGACTTCACCGGCGGCGGCATCCTCGGCAAGCTGGCTGTCACCGTGTTCTGACAAGGCCCTCCTCAGGTCCACGTAGAACCGGTCGTCCGGCGTGAGTTCATGCCTGTTGTGGTGACAAGGGTCTGTGCGGTCATTCCTTCGTCGGTCCCGTGTCCGTCGTCCCTGGCTTCTCCGGCATAACTGCCCCGTTCTCAACGACCTCGCGAACAGCGAGATTGCTCGACGGAGTCTGTAACGGCATGGGGACGCGGGCCACCACCACGTCGGTACGGGTTCGCAGCTCAGCCGAGAGCACCAAGTCGATCTGGTTGTGAAGAATGCGGTAGCGAAGACGTTCGGGGATAACGACGGGTATGAGCACAACGATCTGCTGGTCGCTGTCTTCTCGGGCTTCGTCGATGAACGCGAGGATCGGCTCCACTACCGACGTGAACTCAGTGCGCAGGATTCGCAGCGGAGGGCCAGGATTCCATTCCGCCCAATCTCTTTCCAGTGCACCTATCTTGTCCTGGCCCTCATCACCTTGATCGATCACCACGGATACCGCTATCACCTCCTGGCCAAGTGACAATGCCTCGGAGAGGGCATGCCGGGTCAACCGCGACACACTGGTCACGGGGACGATCACAAGGGTCCGCTTGCTCGTGGGCTTTCCGGGCAAGACACCCACGCCCAACTCCAGCGCAGCGCGTGTGTAGTACGCGTGAATTCGGGTGAAGAGGAACACGAAGATCGGGACGGCCACGACCACCACCCATCCCCCTTGGGCAAACTTCGTTACGAGGAACACCACTGTCGCTAGCGCCGTCACGACCGCGCCAAAGCTGTTGACGGTCGCGCGGTAATGCCAGCGAGGTGGTCGGGTCCGCCACCAGTGGACGACCAATCCGGTTTGCGAAAGGGTGAATCCAGTGAACACGCCGATGGCGAACAGGGGAATCATGTCATTGGTGTTCCCACCGACCGCGATCAACAGCCCGGCAGACAAGCCGGCGAGCACCCAGATGCCGTTGGCAAAGACCTGTCGATCTCCGCGTAGCGAAAAGAGATGGGGAAGGTAGTTGTCTCGAGCGAGCAGGCTGGCCAAGATCGGAAGCCCACCGAACGAGGTATTCGCGGCTAGCGCGAGAACGATGGTGATCGTAAGGGAAACGATGTAGTAGGCCCAATGTCGACCCACGGCCAGACCCATGATTTGGCTGAGGACGGTTTGGTTCGATCGCGGGCCTATGTGCCAGCGCCGGGCCAAGACGGCCAGGCCCAGCAGCATTGCGCCCAGGATCACCCCCAGCAGCAACTCGGTGCGCTTGGCCCGAGTCACCCGGGGTTGCTTGAAGAGCGGAACGCCGTTGGCAATGGCCTCCACACCGGTGAGAGCGCTACAACCGGCCGAGAACGCCTTCAGGACGAGCAGCACACTTACGACCTGCAGCCCGTGCGTCGTCAGCAATGGACGCCCGGGTTGGGGTGCATGGAGCCCCAAGGGGTGGACGAGTCCGATGGCGATGATTGCCAGCAGGCCAACGATGAACAGCATCGTTGGAAGGAGAAACGCTCGGGCAGTGTCCCCCAGACCTCGGAGGTTGAGGAGCGTGATGACAGCGAGGATGCCGAGGCAGAGTGGAACGGTGCCCGAGGACAGGCTCGGAAATGCGGACGTGAGCGCTCCCACTCCGGCAGCGATGGATACAGCGACGGTGAGCGTGTAGTCGACGATCAACGCCGCTGCGGCTACCAGACTGGCATTGGAGCCCAAGTTGGCACGGGACACGGCGTAAGCGCCGCCGCCTCCCGGATATGCATCGATGACTTGTCGATAGGAAAAGACCAGGATGGCCAGCAGGGCCACGATCGCCAAGGTGATCGGAAGCACCAGATGCAAAGCCCCGGCACCGGCAAGGGCCAGCACGATGATGATCGCTTCGGGGCCATACGCGACCGAGGTCAGCGCGTCGAGTGACAGGGCGGAGAGCCCCTCGATCGGAGTTATCTGCTCCTTGGATGCTTCGCTCGTCCGCAACGGCCTGCCGACGAGCACGTTCCAGACAGCTCGTCCGGTGGGTCCACCCGGCTCACTTCGATCCGGCACACCTGCATCGTACGGGACGTAGGAATGCTTACTCGAGGTTCGTGCACTTCCTCATGAAACTGCTCCGGGCGAACTCACTGGAGTTGGCCCCGGTTCCGTGGACATCCGCGACATGGGGTAGACCTACTTCTTGAAGAAATTGTCGAAGATCTCCAAGGCCAGGTCGAGGTTCTAAGCAGGCTGAGAGTGATGCCGATCGCATGGAAGCCCGAACTCGCAGTTCACTGACGCCATCGTTGTCGGACCTGAGCGACATCATCGATCCGATCATCGCCCGACTGGAAGGCCTCGGACTCATCCGTCTAGCGCCACGACAAGACGCCACGCCAAACCGATTGCAGTGCAACCGCAGCCCGAGTGGTCACCGACGCCCTTCGTGGGTTCGATGTGCAGCGATTCGTCGCTCTCAATTTGGTCCTCGGTGGAGCTGTACTCACTGGGCCCCTGATCTACGCCGCACTGAGCAAGGTCGAGGACGTCGAACTCTCCAAGGATCCCGACGGTAGGGTCGTCAAAGGTCGGGCGATCAACGGCCGAGTCATCGGCCTGCTCTTGGCTGCGAATCTGACGCTGGTCGGGTTGCGACAGCTGGCTAGGATCCCCCGTGTCGCCACTGAACACCAGGCACTCACTTCAGCGTCAGGTCGTGAGTCACAACGGCGACGTCTGCGGGGTCTAGGCAGGGTCTTCGACCAGACTCCGCACTCGAGGCTGGCGAACGAGCTCCCGGGCTCCTCGGGGTGGAGTTCGCCGGTGGTCAAGCACCGGATCTTCCCAGCAGGAACAAGCGAAATCATGTTGCTGGGTCGGTCGCTCATGCTCCGAGCGCGATTGCGTTCCCACCCCCTCTGCGCCGGGCCATCCTGAGAGGCTTCGCTAGGTCCGTGTCGGTAGCCCGGAATCTCGCCACAGACCGTGGGCAGCGCTGAACTACTCACCGTGGATTCTGTCAAGTCCGAGCTCCACCGTGCCGAACCCTTCTCCATGATTAACTCGCAACGCGATAGCCG
>JBELAS010000132.1:0-4912 GCA_049508615.1 Acidimicrobiales bacterium | reverse complement strand
CGCCAGATCACCGGCTGCTCGTCGGGAACGAAGAATCCCATGGAAAGGCACCGCACTCCGTGGACCACGGGGGGTACCAGGAGATCGTCGATGGCCGTCGGCCCGCGGTCGACGCCGAGCATCTTCGGGACCGAGTACCCGTACACGTCGGCATCGAGCAGGCCGACCTCGTGTCCCTGGGCCGCCAGCGCCACTGCCAGGTTGACCGCAACGGCGGACTTGCCCACCCCTCCCTTGCCAGAGGAGATCCCCACCACCCGGGTGCGAGACCCCGGCGCCATGAACCGGTTCGGCCGCCCGGCGGCCTGGTGCGGGGGACCTGGCGGCGCCCCCGGGGCCCCGTGTTCTGGGCGCGAAGCTGGCCGCGACTGCAATACCGCCGGCTCACCCCCGGGGGGGTTCGCCAAGCACTCGAGCAGAGCCGCACGCTCGTCGTCGCTCATAACGACCATCTCGACTCGCACGTCCCCGATGCCCGCCAGCGTCCCCAGGGAATCGCCGACGCGCCTTGCCAGCTCAGCGCGCCCAGGCCACTGCGCCACCGGTAGTGCCAGGAGCACCGAAACGCCGCGACGTCCGAGCTCTACGTCGCGCACCATGCCCAGCTCGCCGAGCCCGCGCAGCAGGTCAGGCTCCTCCACCGCCGCCACTGCGCCACTCACCTCTGCGATGTTCACGGCCAACGGTGCTCCCTCCGAAGAGACTCCAAGAGACAGGGTGCGACCAGGGACTTCGCTGCCCGACCGGGTAGACTAGTGGCGTGCGTAGCGCCCTCGAACTCGGTGAACCCCGCCCCGACGACAGACGGTTCTCCGCCGCCGTGGCCGCGGTCACCTCGGCTTTCGGAGACCCGACGCGTCGAGAGATCTACCTCCATGTCCGGTCCCATCCGGGCACCACGGCTTCGGAGGTCGCCTCGGCCTTCTCGCTTCACCCGAACGTGGCACGGCACCACCTCGACCGCCTGGCCTCGGGCGGCTACCTGGACGTCACCCTCGAGCGCTCCCACACCACCGGTGCCGGGCGCCCTTCCAAGCGTTACCGACTGGCCGGTGTACCTGGCGCGGAGCTGAACCTAGACCTGCTCACCCAACGTGACGACCTGCTCGTCAGCCTCCTCACCGAAGCGCTCCGGCTCCTGGGGCCACAGGAGGCCGAGCGGATGGCCGAGCGCGTGGGCGAGGAGTACGGCCGGTTGCTGGCAGAGCGGATGGAGCCGGGAGAGGGACAGCGCTCGTTGCGCGGCGCCATGCACACCATCGCCGACGCGCTCACCGCGCACGGGTTCGCCGCGCACGCCGAGGACCGGGGATCGGCCACCGCCGTGGTGGCCGAGCACTGCCCGTTCGGCGAGGCCGCGACGTCCCACCCAGTCATCTGCGCGGTGGACCGTGGCATGGTGCGCGGACTCCTTGCTGGGCTCTGCGGCGTGGCGGCCGGTGAGCCGGTCCCCGTGGTGCTCTCGTCGCGGGCGCGCGGTGACGACTCCTGCACCGCTCTGGTTTGACCCAGCCACCTTTCAGCCTGCCGTCTTCCACCTTGCCGGCGCGCCACTACCTCGACCACGCTTCCACATCGCCGCCCCGACTCGAGGTCGTTTCCGCCATGGCCCCGTGGTTCACGCAAGGCATCGGCGACCCTGGACGGTTGCATGCCGAGGGCCGCGCGGCTCGAGTCGCCGTGGAAGAGGCGCGCGACCGTGTCGCCGAGCTTCTCGGCACGCGATCGCGTCAGGTCGTCTTCACCTCTGGTGGAACCGAAGCAGTCAACTCGGCGTCGTGGGGTGCCGCTCGCGCCCGGCCGGGGCGCCCGCTGCTCCTCGCCGCCGTGGAGCATTCCTGCGTGCGCGAAGGGTCCACGCGCCTCGCGCCCGTGGCGAACGTGCCTGTCGACGCAGCGGGGCGTATCGACCCTGGCGCCGTCGAGGAGGTCATCGAGAAATGCGCTGCGGTGAACGAGACCCCACCAGCACTGGTGCACTGCCAGGTGGCCAACCACGAGGTGGGAACGCTCCAGCCCGTCGAGGAGGTCATCGAGGTGTGCCGCCGCCACGGAGTCTGGGTACATTGCGACGCCTGCGCGGCCGCAGGGCATGTGCCGCTCGCCCTCGACGAGCTCGGCGCCGACCTGGTATCGGTCAGCGCCCACAAACTGGGTGGCCCGGCCGGGATCGGTGCCCTGGTGGTGCGGCGGGGACTTCGCATCGAGCCGCTCGTAGTGGGAGGCGAGCAGGAGCGTGCCCGGCGGGCGGGACTCGAGAACGTCCCAGCGATCGTCGGCTTCGGTGCTGCAGCAGAGATCCTCGCAGAGCCTGTTCGCCTCCAAGACGAGGCGGCCCAAGCGCACCGGCGCATGGACCTCCTGCATGCCGCCGCAACGCGAGTCGAAGACGTGGAGGTTCTCGGTGATCCCGATCGCCGCCTGCCGCACATCGTGTGCATCGCGGTAGGTGGCGTGGAGGCAGAGCCCGTCCTACTCGCCCTCGACCAAGCAGGCATCGCCGCACATTCCGGCTCCTCGTGCTCGTCAGAGTCGCTGGCGCCCTCGCCGGTGCTCGAGGCCATGGGCGCGGATCCAGAGCGCTCGCTTCGGCTGTCGGTCGGCTGGTCGACGACAGACGCGGACGTAGAGGCATTCGCCGCCGCGTTCGCACCTGCCGTCGAGCAGTTGCGCGCGCTTCGCTCGTGAGAGAACGGCCGGCGCCGGTACCCGACCCTGTCCCGCCCACGATCGAGCGCCTGGGAGAAGCCGCGCGGATACTGCACCAAGACTTGATCGGGGAAGAACCCTGCCACGTCGAGGCGTCGGCGGTTGGCTGTCAGCGGTGCTCCTCGGCTTCAGGAGCCGGTGGGAAGAGGGGGCGGGGCGAGTCCGGCGCGTCGGAAGGCTTGGTCGATGAACAGCTCGGCAGAACGGACCACCGACGATGGCGGGCTGTCGGCGAGGAACAACCTGTACTGCGTCACCGCGCCTTTGGCTTCCCCCTCGACGAGGAGCATGGAGCCCATGTACAGGTGCGGAGTGAAAGCCGAGGGATCTGCTCGCTCGGCCTTCCCCTCTTCGTCTTGTCCCTGAGACAGAAGTGTCGCGTCCTTCGCTTGGACCCCGGCCTGGTACTCGAGCCATCCCGATTCCGCGAGCGCCTCCTCCTGCGTCGGGTCCTGCTCGAGAACCTGGTGGTAGAGCTTGAGAGCCCCGGCCGCTTCCCCTTCGGCCTCGAGCACCTGGGCCTGGGCAAGGCTGCGCCGCAGAAGTTGCTGGCGGCTGAGGCTCACCGATCCAGTGACGGTCTGGCCGGGCAGGCGGCTGGAGCTGGCCCGGATGACGAGCACGACCGAAGCCACGACAACGACCACGAGCACCCCCACGATCGCCAGCGACCATCGCCTGCGCGACCGGCGACCCGAAACGAGTACGGGCGCGCCGGCCGGAGAACTCACGTCACCGTGCTCTGCATAATCCTCCTGAGTACGGGCCGGGGTCTCGGCCGGGCTGCCGACACGAACGGCGCCCGTGACCCCTGGCGGGACCGCGGCGGTGAGAGGTGGGGCCCCGGCGGTGACAGGAGAGGCGCACGTCCCGTCGAGCGCGCGCAGCACCTGCGCGGCGCGCTCCGTGTAACGATCGCGAAGCAAGACGTAGTCCTCGTCCGAGAGGTCGCCTGAGTCGTGTTCGCGCTCGAGGTCCTCGAGCGACAGCAGGAGTACGTCACGTTCGTCTCGTAGCCCGTCCAGATTCATGAGCTCGCCTCACCGCGCCCTGGGGCCATCGCGTCCTCGACCAGGTCGCGGTCCTCGGCCGCAACCTGCACAGGCTCAATCCGCCGGCGACGCCAAAAGAAAGCGCCGAGACCGAGAACCCCCACTGCGACAGCCGCGATCGGCACGACCCACACCGCCGCGCTCAACCCACTCGCAGGGGGACGAAGCAGGATGCCCAACCCGTAGCGGCTCTCGAGGAAGCTCTCGATCTGGGCGGTGCTCTGACCCTCGCGCACCCGCGCAGCGACGACTTGGCGGATGGCCACGGCGGTGGAGGCCGAGGAGTCGCTCACGGAGATCACCTCGCAGCTCGGGCAGCGCAGGTCCGCGTCGATCGCAGCCGCTCGTTGCGCTGCCGTGGACGATTCGTCGGGTCGTGACACTCCGAACGCCAAGGCGACCGCTAGCACCACGGCTAGGACAGCCCACGGCATCCATCTATGAGCATGCGCGGATTGGCGAGCGGCAGGACCGACCGGCACGGCAACACCTCGCCCGTCCGCGGCGCCTCGGACGACGGGTCGCTCAGGCTGGTCGGCCATGTTTGCGGTGCTCTCGAGGCGCGCGCTGGCTCGATCGACCCGCATCGATAGCTTCACGTATCCTCACGTCTCCCCGCGCTGGGCCTCGGCGAGCCAGTCGTCGAGCCCTGCACCGGTAACCGGTCCGTCGAGGTGGGCCATCACGACGCCTTCGGGTGAGATTAGAAAGGTCTCGGGGGGACCCCGCACCCCGTAATCGAGAGCGATCCGACCGCTGGGATCCGTGACAGCCGGCCACGTAGCCCCGGTCTGTGCCAGGAAGCGGCGCGCGCTCGAAGCGACGTCGTCGAAGACCACGCCGATCAGAGCGGCGTCATCGGCCTGGCGGTGCTGGTAGGCGAAAGTGACGAGGCCGGGCTGCTCCTCCTGGCAGGGTGGGCACCAGCTGGCGAAGAAGTTGACGAGCACCCACCGTCCGCGAAGCGAAGACAGGTCGAAGTGCCGGTCGTCGAGCGTCGTGCCCGACACAGGAGGCGCCGGCTTTCCCAGAAGGGGCGTGTCGACCTCGATGATGGTGGCCGGTGGCCTGGTGGCTAGCACGGCCACCAGAGCACCAGCCGCCACCAGTGCCCCTACGGCGACCCAACGGACGACGTGGCGGTGGCGCGA
>JBELAS010000131.1:0-4913 GCA_049508615.1 Acidimicrobiales bacterium | reverse complement strand
CGGCCACGTCCGCCGCCAGTTACGGAATCTACGGACCGGTGTTCGAGTTGTGCGAACACGAGCCGCTTACTGAAGGCTCCGAGGAGTACCTGCACTCGGAGAAGTACGAGATCCGCCATTTCGACCTCGCGGCTGCGGGCACTCTACGCGGGTTCGTCGCCCGGGTGAACGAGATCCGCCGCCAGAGCCAGGTACTCCAACACGACCGGAACCTCGTTCTGTGCCCTGTCGACAACGACCAGTTGATCGCGTACGTGCGAACACGACCCTCACTTGTGGGCGACTCGATGTTGCCGGCGGCGGCAGAGACGCCAGGCACGATGGCCGAGACGCCAGGCATGGCAGAGACACGAGGCACGGCAGAGACACGAGGCACGATAGAGATGACCGAGACACCGACAGTGGCCGGGGCAGCAGTGACACGGACGCCGGGTGGCGCAGCACAGACGAGGGCTCCTTCAGGGACGAGCGAGGCGGACGTGAGGCCGATTGTCGTCGTGGTGAACCTGGACCCGCGCTGCAGGCAGTCGGGGTGGGTCGAGCTCGACCTCGACGCGCTCGGCATCGACCCGGTGACCCCCTACGAAGCTTACGACTTGCTCACGGGGGCTCGCTATAGCTGGCAGGGACCACGCAACTTCGTGATTCTCGACCCCGGGGTCGTGCCCGCCCACATACTGCGCCTTGGGGCTGGAGAATCGGAAGTTGTCCGGTGATCCCACTCACTCCAACCGCACTGGCCGAGGAACAGTCGGGATCGGAGATTGCTCCATGAGCCCACCCTCTGACACCCTCGCGAAGACACCTGCACCTGATGTCTCTGCCGTGATCGGATCAGACGTCGAGTCCTGGTACAAGGATGCCGTCATTTACGAATTGAACGTGCGCGCGTTCCAGGACAGCAACTTCGACGGCATCGGCGACTTCCGCGGCCTGGTGACGCGGCTCGACTATCTCCAGAACCTCGGGGTGGGTGCCCTGTGGCTGCTTCCTTTCTACCCGTCACCTCTTCGCGACGACGGCTACGATATTTCCGACTACCGCAACATCCATCCTTCCTACGGCAGCCTCAGAGACTTTCGGACCTTCTTGCGCGAAGCGCACCGGCGCGGGCTGCGGGTGATCACTGAACTGGTCCTGGCGCACACCTCCGATGAGCATCCCTGGTTCGCCAGGGCCCGGAAGGCCGAGCCCGGGAGCGTGCAGCGCGACTACTACATCTGGAGCGACACCCCCGACCGCTTCGCCGACGCCCGGGTCATCTTCAAGGACTTCGAGAGCTCCAACTGGACTTACGACCCGGCGGCGGGCGCCTACTTCTGGCACCGTTTCTACTCGCACCAGCCCAGCCTGAACTACGACAACCCGACGGTCCGATCAGAGATCCTGGACGTCGTTGACTACTGGCTGGAGATGGGCGTGGACGGCTTGCGCCTCGACGCCGTTCCCTACCTGTACGCGCGCGAGGGCACCACTTGCGAGAACCTGCCCGAGACTTTCGCTTTCCTCCGGCACCTGCGCTCCCACGTCGACGAGCGCTTCACCGGTCGCATGCTGCTCGCCGAGGCCAACCAGTGGCCCGAGGATGCCGTCGCCTACATGGGCGAAGGCGACGCCTGCCACATGGCATTCCACTTCCCCCTCATGCCCCGGATGTTCATGGCGGCCCGTCAGGAGGACCGGTTCCCGGTGGTGGACATCCTCTCCGAGACCCCCGCGGTGCCCGCCGACTGTCAGTGGGCGCTCTTCCTGCGCAACCACGACGAGTTGACCCTGGAGATGGTCACCGACGAGGAGCGCGACTACATGTACCGCGTCTACGCCCAGGACCCTCAGGCCCGCGTGAACGTAGGCATCCGACGACGCCTCGCGCCTCTACTTGGCAATGACCGCACCCTTATCGAGCTGATGAACGGGCTGCTGTGCTCACTCCCCGGAACGCCGATCATCTATTACGGCGACGAGATCGGCATGGGTGACAACATCTACCTCGGCGACCGCAACGCCGTGCGTACGCCCATGCAGTGGGGCGGCGACAGAAACGCCGGGTTCTCTCGGGCCAACCCGCAGCGCCTGTACCTGCCTGTGGTGATCGACCCCGTCTACCACGCTCAGGCGGTCAACGTCGAGGCGCAACAGGAGAACCCGGGCTCGCTGCTGTGGTGGATGAGACGGCTTCTCGCCGTACGTGGTAGGTACCGGGCCTTCTCTCGAGGCTCGCTCGAGGTACTGTTCCCGGACAATCGCAAGGTTCTGGCGTTCCTGCGCTGCTACGAGGACGAGCGCATCTTGGTCGTGGCCAACCTGTCGCGCTACGCGCAAGCGGTCGAACTGGATCTGTCAGAGTTCCGCGGCTCGGTGCCCGTCGAGTTGTTCGGGACGACCGAGTTCCCTGCCGTGGGGGAGTTGCCTTACTTCATCACGCTAGGTCCTCACGGCTTCTACTGGTTCTCGCTGGAGACGTTGGAGGCGCTCCAGCCAGCAAAGCGAGGCCGGCTCGTCGTGCAGGGATCGTGGGACCAGGTGTTCTCGGGGCCGCCGCTCATGGCGCTCGAGGACTTGCTCCCCACATGGCTTGCCGGCCAGCGCTGGTTCTCCGGCAAGGCGGGACGGATCAGGTCTGTAGAGATGTTCGAGGCTGTCCCCATCTACATCGGCGCCGGACAAGACGGGGTCGTGCACGCCGGCACTGAGCAAAGCAGGGCTGGGCAAGGCGACGCGATGGACCGCCGGACAGCAGACGCGGACACAGAACATCTGCGCGACACCGACGCGCTCGCCCACCTGGCGCTGCTAGGCGTCGAGCTCGGCGACGGGACGATGGTCACGTATGTGCTGCCACTCGCCTTTGCTTCCGGTTCGCGAGCCGAGGAGCTCGCCCGTCGGCACCCTGAGGCGGTGATCGCGGAGCTTCGTGTCGAACCTATTCGCCGGCGCGTCGAACGCCGGGCGCAGCCACCAGGTGGCCTCGGAGGCGGAGGCACAGACGGTGTGCTCTACGACGCGGTGTGGGACCCGCAATTCGCCAGGATCCTGGTCGCGTCGATCGCCCGTCGCCGTCAGATCAGGGGCCATGCAGGTCGGCTGGTCGGCGTGCCGACCCCTGCGTTGCGGCGCCTCGGCGAGGGACTGGCCGAGGTGGAACCGGCGCCGATGTCCGCGGATCAGAGCAACTCCTCGATTGCCTTCGGGGGGCGGCTCATCGCCAAGGTCCTGCGGCGTGTGGAGCCGGGCGTCAACCCGGCGGTGGAGATGGGTCGCTTCCTTGGTGAACGGGCGCGCTTGCGCCACACGTCGCTCATGGGTGGGTCCCTCGAATATCGGCCCGAGGGACTGGGGCGCGAGCCCATCTGCCTGGTGACGCTGGAGGAGTTCGTGGCGAACGAAGGTGACGGGTGGAGCCAAGTGGTCGACGGGCTCGCCCACTCACTCGAGGAAGTGCTCGCCGTGGCCTCGGGTACCGAGCTGCGCTCGCTCCCTCCGGCGCGTCTTCTGGAGTGCGCGGACCTGGCTGCACGGCGCCGGGACCATCAACTGGCGTCGCTCCCCGAGGCCGCCGAGTTGCTGGTGGGCCCTCAACTGGAGTGGGCGGCGCTCTTGGGCAAGCGCACAGCCGAGCTGCACTTGGCGCTGGCATCGGACAAGGACGACCCCGACTTTGCTCCCGAACCGCTCACCGCGATCGACCGCCAGTCGATGTCGCACGGGGCACGCTCGAACGCCAAGCGGGCCTTTCGCCTGGTTCGCTCGCTCGCGTCGCATTCCCCAGTGGTGCAACAGGTGCTCGAGCACGACGACGAAGTGATCCGGCGGCTGCAGGTGCTCGTGGCCCAGCGCATACGCGTTTCGCGCATTCGTTGCCACGGCGATTTCCACCTGGGGCAGGTCCTGTGGACGGGGAAGGACTTCGTCATCGTCGACTTCGAGGGAGAGCCCGCCCGCTCGCTCGGTCAGAGGCGGCTGAAACGTCCCGCCCTGGTGGACGTGGCGGGGATGATCCGGTCCTTGCATTACGCCTCGCGCGTTGCTGCATTGCAACTGAACCTGAACCGCTCCACCTCCGAGGATCCCACCGATCTCGAGCCGTGGCTGGTGCTGTGGTACCGGACGGTGGCTGGGACCTTCCTCGGCTCGTACCTCGAATCGGCGGCCGGTGCCGCGTTCCTGCCCGAGGGGCGAACGGAGCTGGGAGCGCTTCTCGACTTCCTGCTGCTCGAGAAGGCGGTCTACGAGCTCGGGTACGAGGCGAACAGTCGGCCGGACTGGATCGAGATCCCAGCCCGGGGAATCCTCAACCTGCTCGAAGGGGGATCTTGACGCGGACTCGACCCGGCGAGCTTTGTGCGCTGTGGCCCGGGCACACAGGGCGCAGACCGGCGACTGGTGGAGCAGGGTCGCCCGTTCCGGGAACGGCCCCAGGACTGCCGGTCACAGGAGCCGGTGTTTCTCGAGCTCGGCGCCGATCGAGAGGAGAGCGTCCCCGTCCGTCTGTACGCCAACGTGAATTACTTGTAGAGCATCATCTGCACTGGAGGTAACCGATGATCCGACGCGCACCACCCTCGCCTGCGTCATCGTCATCGCCGCCACTGTCATCACGGTCGTCATCGATGGCGTCACCGGCACAGTCGATGACGCCGTTCGCCGACGGGGACAAGGACGGTACCTTCTTCACCGACGAAGACCAGTACCTGTTCAACGAAGGCACCCACCGCAACCTGGCTGCCAAGTTGGGCGCGCACCTCCTTCACGATCAGGGGCACCCCGGCACCTACTTCGCAGTGTGGGCTCCGAGCGCGCGTTCGGTGGCTGTGGTGGGTGACTTCAACGGGTGGGACGGAGAGGTGCACCCGCTACGCGAATTGAAAGTGTCGGGCGTCTGGGAGGGCGTGGTCTCTTCGGCAGGGCCGGGC
>JBELAS010000130.1:0-4931 GCA_049508615.1 Acidimicrobiales bacterium | reverse complement strand
CATCGTCGAGCCGCGCTCGGACGTTGCAAGGACTGTTAGCAGCTCCTGATCCTTCTCGCCCTCCTCCGTCTCTGACTCGCTGAAAGAGGTCGCTGCAGCCGCACGGACAGTTGACCCTAGGGCCAGCGTGAACGCTGCAAAGTATGATTACCCTTCAGCCGCTCGGGACCGACACCATTGGAAGGATTGTGACCTCGTTCGGCAAGGGGCCCCGTGTAAGACTCGGCGGGTGCCCAGACCGATTCGTGTTGTCTTCGCGGGTCTTCCCCGGGTGCTTGCCGCTCCGGCAGTGGCGGCCCTGGTGGCATCGTGTGGTTCGTCCGGCGTCCCGCATACCGCCAGCCCTACGACCAACTCTCCGGCAAGCGGTCCGGCCACGGGCCCAACCACTGCCGGACCCGGCGTCCCGTCATGCGGGGTGGTGGCCAGCCCCGAAGTGGTCATCACCCCCCAAATCGAACCGTGCAGTGTTACCACCTACGTCGGAGCCACCATCCACATCGTGCTCGGTCCCGGGTTCCGCTGGGACACCCCGAAGAGCGATTCGGGTGCTGTCGAGGTCGTCAACGTGGAACGACAATCCTCTGGCAGGCTCGATGCCGACCTACGCGCGGTGCGGGTGGGCCAAGCCACCGTGTCTGCGGTGGGTTCCGTCTTGTGTCCGCCGGGGCAGCCGTGTCCGCAGCTGGCCCGGCTCTGGGAGGTGCGTATCACCGTTGGCGCGTCGTCCTCATCGCGGTAGGGGGACGACCCGATCCCGATGTCGGCATGCGCTGTGGAGCGCGCTCGCGCCGATGGACCACGATGAAGCAGCATTGACCCGTCCATCGCTGCCGGCGACGATGGCAAGAGGAGCGACATGAGCGCAGTGCAAGCAGGCGGGAGCAAGGGGGCAGGGCAGTCGTCTGGGTCGGGGCAGCGATCCGGCGCGGGCAACCGTAGGGCGCCCTCGGCGAAGCCAGGTCAGCGCACGGCCGACCGCGACGGCCGCGGCCTGGGAGCGGGGAGCGGCGGCAAGGGGCCGGGCGCAGGCGGCCGACAGGGCAGACCCATCTCGAGCCCGCCGCCGAGGTGGTTCTCGACTTCTGCCATCGCCTTCGGCACCATCGGCGTGGTCGTGGTGATCGTCGTCGTCCTCGTGCTCGTCAAGGTGGTGGGCGGATCGAACAGTTCCCCGTCGACCTCCTCCCCGTCGACTTCCTCCCCGTCGACTTCCTCCCCGTCGACCTCCTCCCCGTCGACCTCCACGGGGGAGGTCGCGGCACCGGCGAGCCTGATCTCCCAGGTGACCAGCGTCTCCTCGTCGGTTGCCAAGGCCGTCGGCGTGCCGTCCTCGGTCTACGCCCCGAGCGTGCTCAAGGGGCAGCAGCCCCTCACCCTCGACGGCAAGCCCGGCGCGGTGTTCATCGGCGCCGAGTTCTGCCCGTATTGCGCAGCCGCGCGGTGGGCCATCGTCATGGCCTTCTCCAAGTTCGGCACGTTCTCGGGGCTGAAGGAGACGAAGTCGTCGGCCTGGGAATACGCGCCCTCCACGGCGACCTTCTCGTTCTACGATGCCAGCTACTCGAGCAACCTGATCACCTTCCAGCCTGTGGAAGTGCTGGGCAACGACACGAATGGGCTGGGCACCGAACAGGCGCTCCAAAAGCTGACCGCGGCCCAGTCGAACCTGTGGGCCGCGTACTCGGGGGAGTTCGACGTCTCGGAGGGCTTTCCCTTCCTCGACATCGGCAACAAGGTGTTCGTCGTCGGTGAGAGCTACGACCCCGAGATCCTGTCCAAGCTCGACCAGTCGGCCATCGCCGGAAAGCTCGGTAACCCGAACGACCCAGTGACCCGGGCCATCGTGGGATTGGCCAACTACCTAACCGCGGCCATCTGCTCGATCACCAACCGGCAGCCGGGTCCGGTGTGCAGCGCCACGGGGACCGCCGTCGCCGCCAAGGCCCTCAAGCTGAGTTGACCGAATCGGCGTGTTCACCAGCTATTGACCACTGACCCCGGTCCAATTCGCCACCGATGGGCGTCGGAGCATCCAACTTCGACACCTGCGGCCATCCCATCCCGGATGGATTGTCGGCTACGAGTCCGTCCCAACCACCGCACCGTCGCTCGCGGCCGCGCCGAGCGGGCCCAGCTGGCCGGCGAGGTCGCGCACGCCCGCCAGCAAGTTGGTTAGCTCCATCGGAACGAGCACCTTGGTGGATGGCGAGCTTGCGACCTGACGCAGGGCGTCGAGGTACTGCAGCAGCAGCGTGTTCGGGTCTACGCCGCGCGCCACGCTTGATATCTGCCCCAATGCGAGCGAGAACCCCTCGGCCCGCAGAACGGCGGCCTGGCGGTCGCCTTCAGCCGAAAGGATCGCCGACTGTTTCTGGCCTTCGGCGATCGTGATGGCGGACTGCTTCTGTCCTTCGGACTCGGTGACGACTGCCCGGCGGGTGCGCTCGGCGGACATCTGGCGTGTCATCGCCTCCTGCACGCCCGGCGGCGGGTTGATCTCGCGTACCTCCACGTTCGTCACCTTCACCCCCCAGCGCTCGGTCACGTCGTCGAGCTTGGTGCGCAGGATGGTGTTCATCTCCTCGCGTTTGGAGAGGACGTCGTCGAGGCTCATGTCGCCCACCACGCTTCGCAGGGTGGTGGCGGCGATGTTCTGGGCGGCGCCGGCGAAGTTCTGTACCTGGAGCACGGACATGACCGGATCGATCACCTTGTAGAAGATGATGAAGTCGATGGAGATGCCGGCATTGTCCCGGGTGATGGCGGACTGATGGGGGATCTCGAGGTACCGCTCTCTCAGGTCCACCCAGTTCGCCCGGTCGATGACCGGGTTGAGCAGCACCAGCCCCGGTCCCCGGGGCCCGAGGGATCGCCCCAGGCGGAATAGGACGATGCGCTGGTACTCCCGTACCACCTTGACGGACAAGGTGCAGAGCACCACCAAGAGCACACCGATGACCACGGCGACGGCGATTACGGCAATCATGTTCGCTCCTCATCTTCGGGGGCGTCCGGGAGCCCGGCCCCGACCGCCGTGTCCGACCACACCCGCAGGCGCAGCCCCTCGACTTCGATGACTTGGATCGCCGCGCCCGCCGACAGTTGGCCGCACAGCGACTCGGCCGTCCAGGTCTCTCCACGGACCCGGACCGTGCCGAGCGGGTCCAAGTCGGTCACGGCGACGCCGTCTGCCCCCAAGAGCCGGCCGGGTCCGACGGCAGGCTGGCGGCGACGAAGTGCGGGGAGCGCCACCGCTCCCGCCACGAGCGCGCCGGCGGAGACCACGGCCGCGCCGACCAGCAGGACCCACGCGATGGTCGGGCGCGAGCCGGCTGGAACGAGCGCCATCACCCCCACCACGAAGGCGACAGAGGCGGCGATCCCGAGCACGCCTGCCGCGATCAGTCCGTGCGGTCCAGTGTGGACGCCCACCGCGACGCCCACCGCCACGACCACCAAGACGGCCAATGCCACCAGACCCACGGGGCCTCCCTCATCACCTGGGCCGCCAACCCGATCGTACCGGCGCTCCTCCTACTCTCGCACCGCGCGCAGCAGTGGCGCGCCGGACCGGACCCGGGTGTGACCTCCCCACGGCGTGAGCGCACAATCCCGGCCCGCCCGGCCTGCCCGGCCCGCAGGGCCGTGGGGGGTCGTACCGACCGTCAGGCACTTCGCACCCGCGGCAACGCCCGGTCTTCGCAGCAGACCACCCCGTGCCGGGGATCCGACTGCTGTTGAAGGTCCGTCATGCCTTCATCAACTGCCGGGCGTCCTGTTTGGGGCGAGTGTCCCGGGAAGGACACGACACCACTCGAGTCACCAAGAAGAGGCCGATCGCCCCTACGAAGCACGCCCAGGAGATCGAGACCAGAATCGGGTTTGCGGCGATGAGAAGCCCTGGCTTGGGTACGTTCGCAAAGCACGCCACCGAGGAGAGAACAAGCACGAGGGGAAGGATCCACCCTTCAGCCACGACAGCGAGGAAGACGAAACCCCAGGTCTCGTACCAGGGCCAGACCACTGGTCCGAGGATGACGAACGCGAGAAGGCTCCAACCGATCGCCTGCAGCTCTCCCACACGTTCGGATCGAACGAGCAGGCGAATCGAGAGAACCGTGGCGATTCCGAGGGCCACCGCCCGCGCACTCTGCACGAACGCTGTCTGGTGTCGCGCGTAACCCAGGAAGCCTGCGACGTGCGCCAGCAGCAGCCCCACGGCGGTCGAGGGATCGAGCCACGAGACGACCGCACCAGGATTCGAAAGACCATCGACCCACCGCCAGCCGAGTCCACAAATGGCACCGATCGTCACCATCAACCCGGCGGTGGACAAGAGGGCGGAGGTAACCCGCACAAGCCTCTGGCGCCAGCTCGATCCTGCTCCGGCCCACCACCAGCCGATGAATGCAGCGCCGACGAGCGCCGGGATCTTCACCTCCGCTGCGAGGGCACATAGAAGCAGTCCGGCCAGGATCTTGCGCCTCCGGGCGAGAGCGCAACCCGCGACGAGCAGGCCAAGCATCAGGGCGTCATTGTGCGAACCGCCCAGCAGGTCCAGGAGGACAAGCGGGTTCAGGACGGCGAGGGCGAAGGCGCCGGAAGCGTCTCGCCCGATGGAGCGGGCGAGCACCGGAACGCCCCATGCCAGCAATGTCACTCCGATGAGCGCAACGACTCGGAAACCGACTATCGCAGTGAGAACATCGTGATTTGACAACTGCACGATCCATCCGGAAAGGCGTTCCCAGGCCGGACCATAGGGAGCTGGAGAGTGGCGCCATAGCGGATCCACGAGGCTGAGATACGGGCTGCCTCCGAGTGCACTCGGACCGTGGACATAGGGGTTGATTCCCTGGGTCACCATCTCGCCCTGTGCCGCGTAGCTGTAGATGTCACGGCTGAACAGCGGGGCCATCAGACAAACT
>JBELAS010000013.1:0-12694 GCA_049508615.1 Acidimicrobiales bacterium | reverse complement strand
ACAACCCAGAGAGCCCGACATCCCGCCGTTCCAATTCTGACTCATCGCGAAGCCCATCTCGTTTTCGGCGATCATCTGCCCGGCTCTGGCGCGACCTAAGACACTCAAGAGCGGAGCCATCACGCACCCGAAGGCGACACCACGGACTCCCGATAACACGACCCAATCTCCAATGCCTGTTTGCAGCTGCAAGTGTCCTCGACCAACACTTCGGGCGCTTCCTGACTTCCTCGCAGCAGTCGTCCTGGACCGCTTAAGACAAGAGCACCCCCGTGCCGATGGATATCGAGATAGCGGGGAGGCAGTCTCTCGTGAGTAACGCGTCGCAAGGAGCAGGATGGTGGCTGGCGTCGGACGGCAAGTGGTACCCACCAGAACTGCACCCTGCCGCTTCGGTCACCACCCGGAACCCCGAAGAGATGCATGGGAGTGATACTCCGCTGGGTCTCTACGATTCGCGGGAGTCGAGTTCGACATGGATACTTCGGATGCGGCGCGTACTGACGACTTCAACCGGAACATCGAGTGATCTATGAATACAGATGCGTGGCCCGTAGTCGGTATCGTCTTGCTCTTCGCACTGTATTTCATCGTCATCATCGGTTCAATCGCGCTGCTCATCATTGCTCTGATTGATATCGTCAAGCGTCCCGAATGGCAGTGGAAGATCGCCGGTCAGGAGAAGGTCCTGTGGCTCTTACTCGTTGTTCTCGTCAACTTCCTGGCCATTCCGTCACTCATCTATTGGTTCAACATTCGCAAGAAGCTCATAGCGGTGGAGAAAGCGGCAGCGTCAGGACAACTCGGCTTAGGCCACATGACGTACGGGGGTTGGGAGCCGACCCCCTCCATGCCGATGGCGTTCGTAGATATGCCTCCACCCAATTGGCAGCCAGACCCGAGTGGTCAATACAGATGGCGTTGGTGGAACGGGCACCAATGGACCGATCACGTCAGCGATGGTGATACCGGGCCGTTCCCCACCGTCGGTAACGACTCGCCCCGTCACTCATAGTCTGGCGCGGTGCCGAAGGCGTGGTAGGCCTTGTCGGACAGCGCCTTCCTGCTGGCGCCAGCCGCGGTTAGCTCTTCTGATTCGTGTCGCTGCCGCCTGGCGGTAGCGCTTCGACTGTCCTCGCCCGCTTCCCGGATGGTCGGCGCTTGAGGGATCTCAATCGCAAGGCGGGTGTTGTCGATACCCTGTAGGTGTCCCAGAGAGATTCGGCGATCCGCGATGGCTCCAGCTCTGTGTATCGCTCCGATACCTGGTTTACCTGGCTGCGTATCGGTGAAACCTGCGCGGTGGCCGCATTGCCGGCCGTCGCGTTCGCACAGTACGGACCTGTCTGGGAAGGCGCCTTTGTCTCCGCGACAGCCGTTCTCGTGTGCGCCATCGCCATACGTCAGTGGACACGTGCCCGCCTGGTCATCGATCACTATGAGGTCACCGTCCTAGGCCCTCTCCGGGACTGGCATCTTCCCCGCTCATCGGTGGTTGGCGCTCGGGCCAAAGTCACGTGGTACTCCTGGAATCGTCTTGCCGTCCCGGTGACGCTCTTTCTCCAAACAGCCGATGGCTCAGAGGTTCGAGTTGGAGCCGTTCAATCAATGATCCCGAACGTCGGGATCGCCCGCACGCCCCTTGATCTCTGGATCGCTCGGAGCCATCCTCAGCACGTCGCCGACGAGATCAACACCCAACTCGCCGACGCCTGAACTGGCGCATATTGCCGTTCCTTCACCCCCTGGGCGGCGGGAACCCGAGGCTTCAGTGCACGGTATCCCTCGAAGCCCGGCGGTACGGGCAGCCCGATGAACTAAAGACTCAGACGGAGTACGTCGATCAGGATTCTCATGGCATCTGTAGTTGATCAGGCAGGTTCAATCCAAGGCCAAGGCGTTGCAGCAGGTTGGTATCCCGACCCGTGGTCGATGGCCCCTTTGCGTTACCACGACGGCAGCCAGTGGACCTCGGCGCTTGGCCCTTCCCCTGAAGGGTATCCATCCGGTCGACTTGATCCATCCAATGCGACGACCCGGATGCTCATTCCTATCGGCAGAACTCCGCTTTCCATCGTTGCCGGATACGTAGCTCTGTGTTCTATTCTTCTCGCTCCGGCTCCAGTGGCACTTATTCTCGGCATTTGTGCATTGGTGCAGCTCAATCATCTGCCTGGTGCATATGGCCGTGGTCGAGCCATTTTCGCAATCGTGATGGGCGGCCTGTTTACCGTCGCGCTGGTCGCCCTGATCGTTCATCAGAACGCCTAACCAGGGCACCAGCCTCAGTCCCGCGCTTTCTCCAGGGCGCTACTACGCCGACTTCGGCAAGCTCTCGATGTTCCCAAAGACCTGAACTAGAGGTTGCTTCCCTGCCCCCGAAGTACCTGGGGGCAGGATATCTATCGCGAGCAATTCGAACACCAGGCTCGTCCAAGGATCCACGGAAGCGACTCAGCTCGCCAGCCACCCCGGCCATCTGGCTGACCTGACGACGAGCCAGCTGTGGGGTCGACAGGACATGTCCGAGAAAACTTCGATGCCCCCGGCCTGGTAACGAGTGATCCGCCCGGGAATACGTCTGTTTTGGTGGGGCCGGCAGGGATCGAACCTGCGACCCAGGGATTATGAGTCCCCTGCTCTGACCACTGAGCTACGGCCCCTGTGCTTCGACGTGTCTCGACGAACCAGATCCCCCTCAACCTGAGCAGCTCAACGTCTACAGGCCCGGCATACCGACGGGAGCATACGGATCGGGAACCACCTGGTTCGCGAAACGGTCGGTGAACCGATGGATCATGTCGCTCATAGAAGGACCTATCACACTCCCGTAGCTCTTACCAGGGTAGACCCAACGCCGGAGGGTCTGGCCGAGCACACAGAGGTGACGTGCGAGGAGAGCGGTCGTGCTGACTGGGATCGGATCGTCATTCTCACACTGGATCATAAGCAACGGTACGCGTGAAACCGTGGAGAAAGTCCCCCGATCGTTATCGGCCACCAACATGTGCCATCTCGGGAGACCGTGGCCCACCGCACCCGCCTCACGAAGATCAGGCACCGTGGTGTCCGGAACCTAGCTGCCCTCCAGCTCCCGAACGATCGTTCGCCCCTCTTCAGAACCTAGTCGACCCTCACCCGACCACTCCCCACGGGTCCAGCTCCGGTATCCGGCTCCGGGGGAGAGACTCGAACTCTCAACCTAGCGGTTAACAGCCGCTTGCTCTGCCAATTGAGCTACCCCGGAATGGCACTTTGAATGATGCTCGAAGATAGCAGCAGCCCTACACGCGCCGACCTGTCCCGGTCGGGTCCTCTTCAACCGACCCGCCGGACCGGAAACATTCTCAAACCTCGTCGAGGAAGTCCCGAAGCGGCTGAGCAGCATTCGGGTGCCGCAGCTTGGCAAGTGTCTTTGCCTCGATCTGGCGAATCCGCTCGCGGGTGACGCCGAAAGCCTTTCCGACCTCCTCGAGCGTTCGTACCCGGCCGTCCTCGAGACCGAAGCGCAATTCCATCACCTCACGCTCGCGCCTGGGCAGAGTAGCCAAGGCGTCGCGCACCGCTTCGTGGAGCATCGAACGAGTCGCTGCATCGTCCGGAATCTCCGCTCCGTGGTCCTCGATCAGGTCCGACAGGCTGAAATCCTCTTCGTCCCCCATGGGTTGCTCTAGCGACACCGTCTCCTGGTTGATGCGTTGTATCTCGCGCACACGCTCGATCGGGATCTCCACCCGCCCTGCGATCTCCTCGGCAGTCGGCTCGCGTCCGAGCTCTTGGAGCAGCTGGCGTTGAACCCGAGCAACCTTGTTGATGGTCTCGACCATGTGAACCGGGATCCGAATCGTCCTTCCCTGGTCCGCCAGCGCTCTCGTGATCGCCTGGCGGATCCACCACGTGGCGTAGGTCGAGAACTTGAACCCCTTTGTGTAGTCGAACTTCTCGACCGCGCGCATGAGACCGAGGTTCCCCTCCTGGATGAGATCGAGGAAAGCGAGACCACGGTTGCGATAACGCTTGGCGATCGACACGACCAGCCTGAGGTTTGCTTCGATGAGCGCTTCCTTGGCTTGCTGTCCCCTGCGCACCTGACTTCGGAGCTGGGTCCGCTCTTTGGCTCGGGTCTCTGTGCCAGAAGCCACTCGAGCGCGAGCTACCTCGTCGGCGCGGAGCTCCGTACCAGCGACGCCCTGGGTACGCGCAAGCTCTTCTGCAGCCGCATTACCGGCCTCGATCCTCCTTGCCAGCTCCTCTGCTGCCGCGTTGCCGGCCTCCATCCGCCTGGCCAGTTCCACCTCGAGGTCGGCGGTGAGGAGCGGGACCTTTCCTATCTCCTTCAGGTAGGCGTGGACCGGGTCGGCCGCCGTGCCCCCGCTGTGCTCGGACGAGGCATACGAGGCGATCCTTCCGCGACCTGGTGACTTACGTTGGCGGTCCATGACGGCGTCATTCAGGTCGCGCTCGGAGGACCGACGCCGGCGGCGCCTCAGTAGACGCTTTTCGACCCTAGCCCCGTCGCTGTCCCCACTCACGGGTGAATCCTCGTCAGAAGAAGCAGTGTCCTTCGGTTCTTCTCCTGCCGGTGCTTCGGCTTCGGCTTCGGCTTCGGCTTCGGCTTCGGCTTCGGCTTCGGCTTCGCCACTGGCGAGCTCGTCGGGCAATCCCTCAACCACTACCTCTGCTACGGCTTCCGCGACGGCCTCGGCCAACACCACAGGTGCAACGCCACGGCTGGTCTCCTCGAGGTACTCGATGCCCTCTGAGCGCACGCGCGACACGACGTTCTCGATCACATCGTGGCTGAGCTCCACTGCCTGGAGCACCAGGATCAAATCGTCCTGAGTGAGGTAACCACGCTGGCGACCGACGGCCAGCAGCTGCTCGAATTCCTCTTCAACGATTCCGTCGGGTGCCGACCGCACAGTACCGGCCGGCGGGTGAACCTCACTCATGCGATCTCCTCGCCGCGTTCCACCAACCAGGCTAGCAACTGGTCCGCCGCCGCGGTGACGAGACTGGGGTCGTCCAGCTCTTCGACGATCTTCTTGATGCGCGACGACAGCGCTGCGAGCTCAGCGAAGCTCTCCGGAGACAACCGTGCCTGCGCATCTATCTCGGCAAGCGCTCTGCGAGACGCGAAACGCACCAGTTGCACCACGACACCATCGACATCGGCCGATGGTTCCTCGACTGCCAACCTGCGCAAGAGGTTGGCGACGTCCGCTTCGCGCTTCTCGGCCAATTCGACCGCTTCGTGCAGGCTTTCCGACACTGCGAGGACCTCGAATGCCGCTCGTTGTGTGTGATCGGAGAACAGCACGGGCTCGAGCCTGTCCACCAGCTCAGGATCGTGAACGGCGAGTCGCAGCGCCTCGAGTCCGGCTTTCTGGGTCTCGCCGGCGGAGGATCGCTGACTCCGGGCTGAGCCGGGTCCCTTGGCGGCACGTTCTGCCTCTGCGTCACCTCTGTGGACAATGCGGCTCTGCCCACCCGCCCTCGGGAAGGTGTCGCGGCTCGCCCGGCGGTCGGCTAGCGCCCTGAGCGCTGACGATTCGAGCCGGGTGCGGTCTGCTACGACCATGAGGTACTGGTCGCGTACCAATTCGTTGGGATGCTCGGCGACCACCGCCATCGCCGCCTCGGCCGCTCTGACCCGGCCCTCGGCGCTGCGAAGATCCGCCTCGGCGAGCACCCTCTCGACCCTGAACCCCAGGAACGGCTGCGCCTCCGAAACAGCCTTGCGCAACGCAGCAGGATCTTGCATCGCCAGGTCCGCTGGATCGGCTCCGGACGGGAGCGCGGCCACCGCCACGTCCACCTCATGGTGGCGCTCCCATTCGTAGACACGGCTGGCGCCCGCCTGCCCCGCGGCGTCGGCATCGTAGGCCAGAACCACCCTATGGGCGAAGTTGCGCAAGAGCCGAAAATGCTCCTCACCCAGCGCGGTGCCGCAAGTCGCTACAGCTCTTGGCAACCCCGCCAAGAAGAATGCGATCACGTCGGTGTACCCCTCGCACACGACGACCTCGCTGCTCGCTACCACGTCCTGCTTCGCCCAATTCAACCCGTACAGGGTGCGGCGCTTGGAGTAGATAGGTCCCTCTTGCGAATTCTTGTACTTGGGCCCTGCCTGAGCACCGGAGCCTGCAGCGCGCCCTGGCAGGACTCGGCCACCCAAGGCAACCGCCTTGCCCGAAGGGTCGAAGATCGGGAAGATCACCCGGGCACGGAAGGCGTCCTGCTGGCGCCCGAGCCGGTTCACAAAACCGAGACCTGCATCGACCAGTACCTTGTCGGGCACAACCAGGTGGCATGCGAGCGCGTCCCAGTCGTCAGGCGCCCAACCCAGTTGGAAACGCCTGACCACATCGCCGTCGTAGCCGCGCGATCGCAGGTAGTCGCGCGCCGGACCGGCGTCGGGAGCCGAGAGCAGTCGTTCGTGGTAGAAGGTGACAGCCTCGGAGAGAGCCGAGAACAACGGGGCGCGCCGCTGACGGTCGCCCGAGGCTGCGGCGTCCTCTGTGATCGTGATGCCGGCGCGTTCGGCAAGCCCACGGACCGCTTCCACGAAGTCGAGGTGGTCGATTTCGCGCAGGAAGGTGATGGCGTCCCCGGAGCGCTGGCACCCGAAGCAGTAGTAGACGCCCATCTCCGCATTGACGCTGAAGGAAGGCGTCTTCTCCTGGTGAAACGGGCAAAGTCCGACCCACCTGGTTCCCTGACGTTTGAGCGCCCCGTGCTCGCCGATCAGCGCCACGATGTCCGTTGCGGCACGGACGTGGGCGACATCCTCCTCCGAGATGGCCACACCAGGAAGGTACCGCCCAGCGGTGGTGGGGCCGGCGTCCGGGCTGTGAGCGGCCACACAGGACCTTTGGCGAACCCTCGCGGCCTCGCCTCGCCCCCCCACTCTCCCCGGAAACGGCTGGTCTGTTCTCCCTGGAAGCAGGCGGCTCACTCTTGGGCCGTAGCTCCGGCCCACTTACTCTCGGCCGTGGCTCCGGTCCCCTCCGCCTTGGCCGTGGTCCGGCCCCCTCGGCCTTGGCCGTGGTCCGGCCCCCTCGGCCTTGGTCGTGGCTCTCCCCTTTGGCTGTAGCTCCAGGGTTCCGGCGAAACGCCTCGAGCCTGACGAGCGGCGAACGAAGGCCTCAGCCACAAAGGCGGCCGGTGATCTCGGTCACCAGGCTCCCTATGGGCACGCGTATCTGAGCGGTCGTATCACGGTCGCGTACGGTCACCGCCTGGTCGTCGATCGAGTCGAAGTCGATCGTCACGCACCAAGGGGTGCCGACCTCGTCCTGGCGGCGGTAGCGGCGCCCGATCGACTGAGTCACATCGTAGTCACACATGCATAGGGGATGAAGCAGATCCAGTACCTCACGCGACAGAGGCTCGAGAACATCGCTCTTCGACAGAGGAAGCACCGCCACCTGATAGGGAGAGAGCCGAGGGTCGAGGCGAAGCAGCGCTCTCCGCTCGCCGGACACCTCGTCCTCGTCGTAGGCGGCAATCAAGAAGGCCATCATCGTGCGGGTGGCACCTGCAGAGGGCTCGATGACGTGGGGCACATAGCGCTCGCCCGTCGCCTGGTCGAAGTACTCGAGCTTCTCGCCCGACCGCTCGGCATGGGCCCGAAGGTCGTAGTCGGTGCGGTTGGCGATCCCCTCGAGCTCGTCCCAACCCCAAGGAAAGAGGAACTCCACGTCGGCCGTGGCCGTCGAGTAGTGCGACAACTCATCGGATTCATGGTTGCGCAGGCGCAGGCGATCGGCGGGAATGCCCAGGTCCAGGTACCAACGCATGCGTTCGGAGGTCCAGTACTCGAACCACTTCTGCCCCTCTGCGGGCGGCACGAAGTACTCCACCTCCATCTGCTCGAACTCGCGCGTCCGGAAGACGAAGTTCTGAGGGGTGATCTCGTTACGGAAGGACTTGCCCACCTGCGCGATCCCGAAAGGCGGCTTCTTCCGGGTGGTCTGCAATACGTTCAGGAAGTTGACGAACATGCCCTGGGCGGTCTCGGGGCGCAGATAGGCGACGGCAGAATCCTCCTCCACCGGGCCCGCGTACGTCTTGAACATGAGGTGAAAGGCGCGTGGCTCGGTGAGGTCGGTCGAGCCGCAATTCGGGCACGTGCCCGCGATCTTGTCCGCTCGCCATCGCTCGTGACAGTTGCGGCAGTCCACGAGGGGATCCGTGAACGTAGCCAGGTGACCGGAGGCCTCCCAGATCTGGCTAGGCGAAAGGACGGCCGCGTCGATTCCCACCACGTCGTCGCGCATCTGGACCATCGAGCGCCACCATGCCTGCTTCACATTGCGAAGCATGTTGACGCCTAGGGGGCCGTAATCGTAAGTGGAGCGAAAGCCCCCGTAGATCTCTGCCGAGGGAAAGATGAACCCGCGCCGCTTGCACAGGTTGACCACGCGTTCCATCAGGTCGTCCTGTGCACCTCCTCCTTGGATCTCGGACATTGCGGCCTCAGTCGTCATCCGGGCAAGGTTACCGGCGGTTGATACGTCCTCATCCGGTGGGGCTCGATCTCAGGCTCCGCAGCCGGCGCTCGAGATGGACCTCCATCGCCTCGGTGTCCAGGTCGGTCACGTCGTCGGTCGACGGCCCTGCAGGCTCCGCCAACGCGGACGCAAGCCCACCGCCGAGGACACGCCGTACCACGTCGAGGGCGTCCTGAGAGACCGGGCGCCCGCGGCGGCATGACCTGCACAGCACACCACCCTCGAGGAGGTCGAAGGCCACGAGCTCGAACTCGGAACCGCACGATGCACAGCAATCGACGATCGGGGCGGAACCCTCCAGGGCGAGCACCTTCAAGCAGAAAGCGCCGACCAAGAGAGGGGCATCTGCGGTGTCGAGCGACCGCAAGGCGCCGACAAGCATCTCGTAGAGCCGCGGGTTCGAGTGGCGCTCCTGAGCCAATTGGTCAACCACCTCTAGCAACGTGAAGGCCTTCGCCACGCGAGCCAGGTCCTCGCGCACAGCGCGGAAACTGTCGAGAACCTCTACCTGGGTAACCGTATCGAGCTCACGGCCCTGCCAGCACTGCATCGCGACATGGCTCAGGGGCTCGAGACGACCACCGAACTTCGAGGTGGTTCGGCGAACGCCCTTGGCGACGGCACGCACCTTGCCTTGTCCCTTGGTGACCATGGTGACGATCCGGTCCGCTTCACCAAGTCGCAGCGTGCGAAGAACCACGCCTTCGTCGCGGTAAAGGCTCATTGTCCGCTCACGTCTCCCCCGCCCCGCCGCCCGAGCTTCGGCACTCCGAGTTGCCGTCCCCTTCCATAGGGAGGGTGGTCCTCCCATAGGGAGGGTGGTCCGGCGTGGTGCGACCTCCGAGGAGATTGCCCAAAACAATCATCCCCACGATTGCAGTGGCGGTAACGAGCACGCCGATGGCCGCTGTCATCCCGGCCACCGACAGCACGATCAGGCCGCCGAACGCCACGAGCCCCAGTAGCCAACCGGCCGCCTTCACTCGGGCCTCACAGGCGGCACACACCTCATCGGCCGGTCACCGGGTCGCACGCCCTCGCACCTGCCCGAAACGTCGTTCGCGAAGCTGGTACTCCGAGACCGCCTCGAAGAGGTGGTGACGACGGAAGTCGGGCCACAGCGCGTCGGTGAAGACCAGCTCCGAGTACGCGAGCTGCCACAGCAAGAAGTTCGAGATGCGGAACTCCCCCGACGTGCGGATCACGAGATCGGGATCGGGCATGTCGGGGAAATAGAGGTGGGCGCGCAGTGCGCGCTCGTCCACGCGCCTGGCAGGAACCCCGGCAGCCACAAGAGCCCTCACTGCGTCGACGATCTCGGCCCGGCCCCCATAGTTGAAGGCCATGGTCAGAGTCATGCGCCTGTTCCCTGCGGTGAGAGTCGTCGACTCGTCCATGCGCCTGATCACCCGTCTCGGCACCCGCCAGTCCTGGCGACCCGCAAAGCGGATCCTCACACCTTTTTGGTGTAATTCGTCACGACGACGCACAAGAAGCGACTCGTGGAAACCCATCAGGTACCGCACCTCGTCGCGGGGCCGGTGCCAGTTCTCCGTAGAGAAGGCAAACATCGTCAGCCACTCGATCCCGATCTCGAGCGCCCCGTTCACCGTGTCGAGCAGCGCCTCCTCCCCTGCTGCGTGGCCCTCGGTGCGTGGTAAGCCTCGCCGGGCCGCCCACCGGCCGTTGCCGTCCATTACGCAGGCGACGTGAGTTGGGACACGGTCCAGGTCGAGCCCGTCGGGCGCGACCTGGTCAACGGAGGAGGTCACACACCGAAACTAGTTGCTGGGGCACGGGTCCCTCGGACGCCGGGGGACGCCAACGTGGGCCGAAAGGTTCCCCATGAGCGCAAGGCCTTGACGACAGGACCTTCACTAGACACCGCGTGCGAGGAAGAAGCCGCCTCGCTTCGAGCGCTGGCTCTGAAAGCTCAGCTCGTCGGGCTCAGAGGCGGCGCACCTTGGTCGCCTGGGGGCCCTTCGCCCCGTTGGTCGACTCGAAGTCGACCCTCTCTCCCTCGACGAGCTCACGGTATCCCGTGCCCTCGATAGCCGAGAAGTGGACGAAGACATCGGGCGAGCCATCGTCAGGGGTGACGAAGCCGTAGCCCTTCGTCGAGTTGAACCACTTCACAGTGCCTTCGGCCATTTGGTCTTGCCTCTCTCTCCACGCATGAAACTGAACCTGGGAGACAGAAGCGTCAACCCACAACGGCGCAAGGCCCTGCGTGATCCAACCAAGCGCTCTCATATCTTAGCCGCGGGGACAACCCGCTTGCACGTATCGCCTGCATCACGAGGGCCCCGCTGTCGCACCCATTCCCCTGGTCAAGGTGTGGATCGGCTGCCTGAAGTCGGCTGCCTCGCCCGCGCCGTGGCCAGAACACCGAAGAGCAGACCACGCGGCGAGACCTCCCCCTCGTCGGCGTCGACCAGGCGGCGGACGATGGCGAGACCCAGACTGGTGCGGTCGGCCTTGGAAGCGAACCACGACCAGCGACATGCCTCCGAATCGCCGAAACTGCCTGGCGCTACGGTCGCGCCGGTGCCTTCCGAACGAGGCGTGGCTCGATTGCTCGAAGAGGTGGCGCGCTCGTTGCCGGGCGGCGGCGAGCACCGGCCGGGCCAGGTGGAGATGGCCGAGCGGGTGACCAGGGCGATCAACGAGGGTCGCCATCTCGTCGTCCAAGCAGGCCCCGGGACGGGAAAGTCCCTCGCCTACCTGCTCGCGGCGGTCCAGTCGGGTCGACGGGTCGTGGTGGCAACCGCCACGAAGGCACTCCAGGACCAGCTAGCCCACAAGGACCTGCCTTTCCTTGCCGCGCAGCCAGGTCCGAGAAGCGGTTTCACATTCGCCGTCTTGAAAGGACGTTCCAACTACCTGTGCCGCCAACGTGCAGCTGAGCTGAACGGCCGGAGCGCGGACCCGCAGATGTTCGACGATGTCGCAACCCACGACCAGCAAACGGGCTCCGACGAGCAGAGGATCGACCTCCGGCGCTTCGACTCCCAGGTCCATCGCATCCTCGAATGGTCCGAGCGTTCTTCTTCGGGCGATCGCGCCGAGCTCGACTTCGAGCCCCATCCGCGCGTGTGGATGGCGTTGTCGGTCGGTGCGCGCGAGTGCCCCGGGGCGTTCCGCTGCCCGTCGGGTCCCGTGTGCTTCGCAGAGCAGGCGCGCGCGCTCGCCGCAGCTTCTGACATCGTGGTGGTGAACACACATCTCTACGCCACTCACGTCGCAAGCGATGGTGCGGTTCTGCCGGACCACGACGTGCTCGTCTTCGACGAGGCTCATGCTGTCGAAGACATCATGACCGCCGGGCTCGGAGTGGAGCTCACAGCCGGCCGCTTACGGGCCGTTGCGTCGGCGGGGCGCGGCCTTCTCGGTCACGACGACGCGGGACTGGCCGAAGCACTGTCTGAGGTCGCCGACCAGCTCGACAAAGTGCTGCAGCCGCTGCTTGGAATGCGCGTGCTGACCGACCGAGTGGGCACAGTAGGCAGAGACCGTGAAGAAGACACAGACCGTGAAACAGGCACGGCCGACCTAGAGCACGAAGGGGACACAGACGGCACAGCGCGCGACAGCGAGCTCCAGAGCGTGCTCGGCCTGGCCCGTGGCCGTGTCGAGGCCCTGGTCGGAACACTGAGACGCGCAGACGACGACCAGGACGGGGGAGGGCGTCGGGCGCGCGCTCTGCTGTCGGCGGTCCACTTGCTCGACGACCTCTCGGAACTCGAGATGGCGCGGAATGACCACGTCGCATGGGTGGAGAGGGCCGGGCCCGCCGGTCGCCTCCCAACTCTTCGTCTGGCGCCCGTGGAGATAGCGCCGGTGCTCGCTGCGCGGCTGTGGCCAAAGGTGACCGCCGTGCTCACCTCGGCCACGGTGCCACTCCTTCTGAAGGCGACGCTCGGTCTCCCCGAGTCGCAGACCGACCACGTCGACGTCGGAAACCCGTTCCCCTACGAGCACTGCGCGCTGCTGTACTGCCCGACCGACCTGCCAGACCGCCGAAGCCCCGGTGCCGAGGCCGCAGTGCAAGCCGAGCTCTACCGGCTGATCGTCGCCGCAAGGGGGCGCACCTTGGCGCTCTTCACGAGCTGGCGCTCCATGCAGGCAGCGATCGAAGCACTACGACCGCGGCTCAAATTCAAGGTGCTGGCGCAAAA
>JBELAS010000129.1:0-6060 GCA_049508615.1 Acidimicrobiales bacterium | reverse complement strand
TCCGCAGGGGTGATCATCGACGCCGTGCGCTGCGCCAAGCTGGCCCTCGATCGGGAGATGAGCGGTCCGCTTCTCGGACCTTGCGCCTACTTCATGAAGTCCCCCCCGGTCCAGTTTCACGACGACGAGGCACGCCGGATGGTCGAGGCCTTCGCCGCCGGCGAGCCTTCGCCGTCCTGGCCCGAGGATTGAGCTAGGAGCGCGCCGACCACCACTCGTCGAGGCGACGGTAGGCCTCCTCCTCACCCACCGGACCCTCCTCGAGACGAAGCTCGAGGAGGAAGTCGAGAGCCTCGCCGACGCGCGGGCCGGGCCCGAGCCTCAGGTGTTCCATCACCTGGCACCCGTCGAGCTCGGGGCGGATCGCATCGAGCTCCTCCTGCGCGCGTAACTCCTCGATGCGACGTTCGAGCTCCTCGATGCGCTGCTCCAGGGCGCGCGCCCGCTTCACGTTGCGGGTGGTGCAGTCGCACCGGGTGAGCTCGTTCAACTTGTCCAACAGCGGTCCCGCGTCGCGCACGTAGCGCCTCACCGCCCGGTCGGTCCAACCGAGCCGGTAGGTGTGGAAGCGCAGGTGCAGCTCGACGAGTCGCGTCACCGTCTCTATGTCGTCTCGCGAGTAGCGAAGCGCCGTCATCCTGTCGCGCGCCATGCGCGCCCCCACCACCTCGTGATGATGGAACGTCACCTCTCCCGATCCGAAGGCCCGAGTGCGCGGTTTTCCAATGTCGTGCAGCAAGGCGGCGAGGCGCAGCAACCTGTCGGGCGACGCCTTGTCCACCACCGCCAAGGTGTGAGCCAGCACGTCCTTGTGACGGTGGATCGGGTCCTGCTCCAGGGCCAGGGCGGGGAGCTCGGGAAGGAACTCCCCCGCCAGCTGCGTCTCCACGCAGAACCACAGCCCTGGAGAAGGGCGCGGCAGCACGAGCAGCTTGTCGAGTTCGTCGCGAACGCGCTCGGCGGAGACGATCTGCAGGCGCTCGTGCATCTCTCGTACCGCCTCGGTGAGTCGCGCCTCGGGCCGGAGCTCCAAGGCGGCGATGAAGCGCGCTGCGCGCAGCATGCGAAGCGGGTCGTCACCGAAGGAAATCTCCGGGTCGAGCGGTGTGCGCAGGCGGGATGCGGCAAGGTCCTCGAGGCCACCGTAAGGATCGACGAGCTCGAGACCGGGCAGCTTCATGGCCATCGCGTTGACGGTGAAGTCCCGACGCGACAGGTCGACCTCGATCGAGTCGCCGAAAGCGACGTCGGGCTTTCGCGAGTCCGGGCGGTAGGCCTCCGCTCGGTGGGTCGTGATCTCGAATCGCCGGCCTGCTTTGACGGCGCCCACCGTCCCCCAGCGCTTGCCCTGGAGCCACACCGCGTCCGCCCAACCGCGTAAGATGCGCTCGATCTCATCGGGAACGGCGTCGGTGGTGAAGTCCAGGTCCGTGCCCGTGGCGCCTTCGGTGCCCCGGGCGGGGCCCCGATCCCACGCTCCTCCAGATCCGGCGGCCCCAACGCCGTCGCCGGTCGTCGCACTCGGCCCACCATCGTCTTGCGCGAGCGCGGGGCCGACCACGAACGCGTCACGGACCGACCCCCCCACCAGATACAGGGTGTGATCAGCCGTCTCGAAACGCTTCGCCAGCTCCAAGGTGGCGTCCACAAGGGGCCCGAAGCGCTCTGGGATCACACGCCGAGGGTAATGCGGACCTGTCGGCCCTGGTCCAATGGTCTGTGCGTGTCCTATGCGCCACCGGCGCCCGGGCCGCAGGGCCCTGCCCCGCCCTTCTCGAGTCGGCGCGGATCGCGGCCCCACCGCTGGCCGTCGCCCTCGCAGTAGGCTCGTGCGCCGAGGTGGACCGTACCGAGGCGAGCATCGCCCCACCACGCGGGGCTGCCCGCACGGGGGACCGAGCCGTGCGCCCGAGGACACGAAGGCTTGCGGCACTGGTCGCAGCTGCTCTGGCAGCGACCCTGTCCGCCACCGCCTTCCTCGCCACCCAAGCGACCGCGGCAGGCTCGAAAAGCCGGTCGACGAGCATCCTTTCGCTGCTCGCCCCGCCGAGCTTCGTCACACCGAACCAGCCGTTTCAAGCACAGCTCGGCATCGGGAGCGGATCGAACCGCAGCTCGTCGGACCTAGAGGTCACGCTGTACGCGCACCTGCTCAACCGTTCGGAACTCGACGAGACGCTGACCGGCACTCCAGTGGGCAAGGTGCTCGACGAATCGGGTTCTATCCCCCTCGCCTCGCTCCCGCCCGGTCCCCGAGGAGTGGACCTCACCGTCCCGGTCGAGGCAGCCGGCTCGACGACCCCTGGGAACGGCCCGTTCACGGCCAACCTCGACTGCGAGCGCGGGTCGTGCACCGGCGTATACCCGCTTCTCCTCCAGCTCACCGACGCCGTCACCTCCGCGGTCGTCGCGCACCTGCTCACGTATCTCGTCTACACAGACCCCGCGTCCGACACGACGCAACTGCGGTTCGCGCTGGTGGTCCCGATCTCCACACCCGCGCAGGCACCCTCGCCGGCAGGGACGCTCGGCCAGCCACGCTCTGAAGCACTGTCGGAGCTCGACTCGCTCGTCTTCGCCCTCGAGGGGGTGCGCGTCCCCCTTACGCTCGCCCCGAGCCCTGCCACCATCAGCTCGCTCGCCGCCAACCCCTCCGCTCGATCCAGGCAGGTACTCGGTTCGCTGTCCGCGCCGGGGAGCACGGTCGGCCGCCAGATGTTGTGCGGGCCGTTCGCCGACGTGGACGCCAACCAGCTCGTCTCGGCAGGACTGGCGAGCGAGCTCTCCTTCCAGATACAGCAAGGCGCGAAGGCGCTCCAAGATGCCCTTCACACGAGCTGTCCGGCCGGCGGGATCTGGGTGTCGGGGGGGACGCTCGATCAGCCCGCGCTCAGCGCTCTCAGTTCTCTCGGGTACCAGGACGTCGTCGTGCCCCAGAGAGCGGTGGCCGGGTCTCCTCCGTCGACAACGTGGACGCAGCCGTTCAGCCTGGGCGACACCCGATCCGGGTCGCTGCTGGCCAAGACCGTGGACCCGGGCCTGTCCGCCCACCTGCAGCCGGCTCCGCACGCCGATCCCGCCCTCGCGGCGGACCAGGTCCTGGCAGAGCTGGAGCTCATCTACTACGAGTACCCGTCCACCCCCGACCCCAGGGGAGTGGTGGCGGTTGCACCGTCCTCGTGGGGCGCGGATGCGACCTTCGTCGCAGACCTCCTGACCGGTCTCGAGGAGAACCCCATGGTTCGCCCGGTCACCCTCGACGACCTCTTCTCGGAAGTACCCGTGGGCGGCACCGCGGGCACACCTTCCTCCCAACCATCGAGCCGGCGTCCTGTGAGCGACGGCGCGATCACCGGGTTGCCCGCGCGTGCGATCCGCCTCGCGCGCTCTCGTCTTCAGGAATTCACCGCGGCCGTCTCCCAGAGCGCCGCAGGTACGTCAGAGGTACATGACCTCGACCAGTTGCTGCTGGTAGCGGAATCCGGCACGTTGGGTGCCAAGGCGCAGCGCTTCGCCGTAGCCGACGCTTCGGCAGCGCTCTCCGGGCAGCTGCACTCGCTGTCGGTGAACGCCGGGGAGATCAGGCTCACCTCGAACGTCGCTCTGGTCCCCATCACGGTCGTGAAGAACCTGCCGTACCCCGTTACTGGCGTGGTCGACATCACGAGCGACAAGCTGGCGTTCTCGCAGAGCTCGCAGTCGCCGGGAAGCCTCTGCCGTTCCCCGAAGGTGCACAGCTCGGCCGGGCGCTCGAGCTTCTCGTCTCTGTGTGTGATCAGCCACGGCACGAACGTCGTCTACGTGGACATGCGCGCACGGGCGTCGGGTGACTTCCAGATCTCGGTCACTCTCACCAGCCCCACCGGAGCCCTCGTGCTGGCCAGCGGCCAGCTCACCGTGCGCTCGATGTCCACCTCTGCGGTATCGATCGCCCTGTCCGTGGCCGCCGCGTTCGTCCTGCTCGCGTGGTGGGGCCGGACCCTGTGGCACCGGCGGCACAGGAGGCGTCCGGCACACGGGCGCGACCCACGGGCCGCGACGTGAGCGGCGCTAAGACGGTCTGTGCGAGGGACACCACGACCACCTGTATGCGGGCCGCGACGTGAGCGGCACCACGACAACCCCCGGGGAGGCCTCACCGAGAGTCGGTCGCGACACGATGGTCATGACAGTTGGCACGACCCTGTCGCGAGTCACCGGTGTCGTACGAACCTTTGCTCTCGCCTATGCGCTTGGGTCGTTGGCGCTGGCCGACGCCTACAACCTCGCCAACACGATTCCCAACATCGTCAACGACATCGTGCTCGGCGGGATCGTGTCAGCGACTTTCATCCCGGTGTTCGTCGAGAGGCTCTCCACACGCTCGGAGGACGAGGCATGGGACGCGATCTCCGCTGTGACGAGCGTCACTTTGCTCGTGCTCGCAGCAGCGACGGTCGCCTTCTTTGCACTCACCCCTCTCGTCATCGAGGCCACCACCGCGCTCAACCACTCCGCGCACGCTGCACAGACCCGTCACGTGGCAACCGACCTGTTGCTCCTGTTCGTACCCCAGCTCGCGTGTTACGGCTTCATCAGCCTGGGAACTGCCCTCTTGAACGCCCGGCGGCGGTTCGCGGCGCCGATGTTCACCCCGATCGCGAACAATGTCGTCCTCATCGTGGTACTCCTGGCGTTCGGCACGCTCGTGAGACATCGTTCGGTCTCCGCAGTGGCGGGCCACCGGGGGCAGCTGTTGCTCCTGGGCCTCGGAACCACGCTCGGTGTGGTGGCCCAGGCGGGCCTCATGATCCCGAGCCTCAGGCGCGCCGGTCAACCAGCTAGCGCTGTTGGTGGTGCTGAGCATGTCCGAGAAAGTGGGACAAGGCGCGGTGAGCGCCTACACGTACGCCTACACGTTCTTCCAGCTGCCCTATGGGGTCGTGGCGGTGTCGATCATGGCGGCCACCGCACCCGAGCTCACCACCCACTGGGCCATGGGCGACGTGGGCGCGTTCCGCCGACGAATGGCGGTGGGTCTGAGGGCGATGCTGGCGATGATCGTGCCTGCCACTGCCGGCTTGCTCGTGCTCGCGCGGCCTCTGGTTGCCCTGCTCCTGGGCCACGGCGCGAGCACCCTTGCAAACACCGTTCCCACAGCGAGCGCCCTGGCCATGCTCGCGCTCGGGCTGCCCGGGTTCTGCTTGTTCCTCTACGCGATAAGGGTGCTGCAGTCGGTTCAGGACCTGCGCTCCGCCTTCTGGCTCTACGTGCTGGAGAACGGGATCAACATCGTCTTCGCCGTGGCGTTGGCGAGGCCGCTCGGTGTCCGGGGCATCGCACTCTCCATATCCATCGCTTACACGCTTGCATCGCTCGCGGCACTGGCGCGTGTGCGAAGCCGCGTGCACGGGCTTGGCGCCCAGTGGCTGACAAGACCGCTGTCACATGTGCTCTTTGCTTGCGTGGCACTGGTGGCGGGCGCCGTGCTCGGCAGCAACGTCACAGCCTCGCAGACGGGCTTCGGCCTGCTCGCCCGGGTGGCCCTGGGTGTGGCCGCCGGTGCGATCGCCTACGTGCTCGCCGCAGGAGTCCTCGCCCGCCTCACGAGTCGCCCCCACAGCGGACCGGGACCCGAAAGGGGCCCCTTCGGGCGAGGACCGAACGACGGATACGAGGGCCGTCCCCCGGGTCGTGGCGGGGTCGATCCGGGTACTGAGGGGGTTCGCGACAGCCTGGACGACGGCGTGGACCGTCGAGGGCGGGGGGGACGCCACTTCAGGCCGGGACGTATCCGCGGTTCAGGTCGCAGGCGCCGGAGACCGGGCCGCCAAGCAGCTCCGTCGCCCCCGGAGCCTCTGCCCCCCGCGGGCCGCCCGCCTTATCGTCCCGGAAGTCTCGGGCCCACACGCCCTCCCGAGCCCGGTGGGCCCATGCGTGGCAGACTCGGCCCTTGACGAGGGAGGGGGGGTCTGATGGCAGGCATCCAGGTTGTCACCGACAGTGCCTGTGACCTGACCTCGGAGACGGCCAACGAACGCGGGGTGCGGATCGTCCCGCTCACGATCCGCTTCGGCAAGG
>JBELAS010000128.1:0-4941 GCA_049508615.1 Acidimicrobiales bacterium | reverse complement strand
TGTGCACCCGTAGACTTGCTCATCGTGGAGGCGGCGTTCTTCGACCTCGACAAGACGGTCATCGCCACGGCCTCGATGGCAGCCTTCGGCCATACCTTCTACCGAGGCGGATTGATCTCGCGCGCGACGGTCGTGCGGGCTCTGGCGTCACAGCTCGTCTACCTGCACCTCGGGGCGAGCGAGCAGAGACTGGCGAGGATACGAGACTCGGTGCTGGCACTCACGCGTGGATGGGACCAGCGTGAGGTGGCAAGTCTGGTGCGCGAGGCACTCGACGACGTGGTGGAGCCCATCATCTATGCCGAGGCGATCGAGCTGATAGAGATGCACCAGGCGGCAGGGCGAAAGACCTACATCGTCTCGGCGTCCCCCGAGGAGATCGTCCAGCCGCTGGCCGAGTACCTGGGGGTGGACGGGGCGATCGCCAGCCGGGCGGTGATCGACCTCGACGGCCGTTATACGGGTGAGATGGCGTTCTACGCTTACGGGCCCTACAAGGCACAGTCCATGCGGGACCTGGCGGCGTCCGAGGGCATCGATCTCTCTGAGTCCTACGCCTACAGCGATTCCTACACCGACGTGCGAATGCTCGAGGCAGTCGGCCACCCCGTAGCCGTGAACCCCGACCGGGTCCTGGCGAGCTTCGCGCGCGACCGCGGCTGGGAGGTGGCCCAGTTCAACCGGCCGGTGCGTCTGCGCGACCGCGTTCCGGTCCCGAACCTTCCCACCGCAGCGGCTCTCACGGGGGTCGCGCTAGCCGCGGCGGGCGTCGTGACGCTCGCGTGGCGCTACGGCCAAAGAATGCGCCCCCCGAGTTGAGGCCGGCGCGATCTCAGAAGATCAGGCTTCGCGCAGGCGGCGAGCAGCCATGATCCCGAGGGCGATGAGGACGGCGAGGATCAGAAGCTTCTTCACACCGAGGATCCTAACCGGGCCCGGGCGGCGTCGCTGAGGCCAGGATCCCAAGGATCTCGCTCAGCTCAGGGGATGCGGGCACAAGCACGACGGCCGACCGGGCGATGACCGGAGCCGCCGGTGACCGCGCTTCGGGCCGTGCAGACGCCGTGTTCCTGGCGCCTTCGGCCCTACGGCGAACCCCGACGCCGCCCTCCTCCAGACGGGGGGACCCAACGCCGCTGTGGCCATGACCGGGGTTGGCCCGTTCGCGGTGTCTCAGACGGTGAGCAAGTCGCGCGCACCGGTGTCCGAGGACGGATGGCGCAGCTTCGACATCGCCCGCGCCTCGATCTGGCGTATGCGCTCGCGAGTGAGGTTGAAGTGCTCCCCCACCTCCTCGAGCGTGCGCGGCTCGCCCCTGTCGAGCCCGAAACGCAGCCGTAGGATCTCCCGCTCGCGCTCGTCGAGCGGGGAGAGCAGGCGGTTGATCTCGTCGGGGAGCAAGGCCGTGGACGCCACCTCGAACGGGGACTCCGCGGAGCGGTCTTCGACCACGTCTCCGAGCTCCGCGTCGCCATCCTCGCGAAGCGGCTCGGACAGTGACAGCGGCTCGGCCCGGAACCGCAGCGCCTCGATGAGCTTGTCCTCGGGCATCTCCACCTCGATGCCCAGCTCCGCCAACGTGGCGGGCCTGCCGAGCTTGAGCTCCAGACGGGCCTGGGCCTTCTGCACCCTGGCCAGGGTGTCACCGGCGTGCACGGGCAGGCGGATGGTCCTGCCGGTGTTGGCGATGCCCCGGGTGATCGCCTGACGGATCCACCAGGTGGCGTAGGTGGAGAACTTGAAGCCCTTTCGCCAGTCGAACTTCTCGACCGCGTGCATGAGGCCGAGGTTGCCCTCTTGGATCAGGTCCAGGAGCGGGAGCCCGGAGGCCTGGTACTTCTTGGCGATCGAAACAACCAACCGCAGGTTGGATTGCACGAACGTCTGCTGGGCCTGCTCTCCTGTCTGGAGCTTGCGCTTCAGCTCGCGACGCTTCGACGGCGTGGACTCCTTCGATTTCGCGAAGAGCTCGAGCTCGGCCTCGCGTCCACCCTCGATCGCCTGCGCCAGCCGCACCTCGTCATCTTTCGTGAGCAACGGGTACTGCCCGATGTCAGTCAGGTACAGCCGTACGAGATCTTCTTCGTCGCGCTCTACGCGCTCCTTCGCCACAGCTTTCAACCCCTTGTCGTGCCCAGGTCGGTTCGTCGAGCCGGTGGACGCAACCCTTTCTCCTGCTCACGGCCTGAACAATTGCTCAATCCATCGATTGTCCCGGTTATGAGCGCTGCCCGCCTGTGGATTCAAGTGTAACGGCGGAGTCAAGCCCCAATGTCACGCAGCGCGCGGGTGGGCCAGGAAACCAGCCCCGGCCCCATCCCCGCGAGCACCGCCTCCAGCGACCTGAGGTGTCCAGCTGCCGCGCCGACGCCGTCGGTGCCTCGAAGAAGGCTCTGGACCATGACCTCTGTGGCCTGCCAAGCCTCCAGCTCGTCGCGCAGGACCAGCCGGAGCGCTCGCACGAGCGGAGCGTCGGCCACTGCTGCGGCCCGTTGGAGGTGGAGTGTGTAGCTACCAACGAGCCGGGGCAGCACCAGACGTCCGGCACCCACGAGGCGCAGCAGCGTCCCCTCGGTTGCCCCCACGAGCTCCATCACTCGCTCTACGTCCGCGCTAGGGGCGACGCACAGAGCATCACGGTCCACCCCGTCGAGCACGGGCAGCCGCTCGGCGAACAACTGCGCGTGCCAGGCGTGCTGCTGGGAGTGCAGGTCGAACAAGAGGCGCGCCTCGTCTGAAGGCTCTCGCCTCACCCACGCCCCGAGCAGCTCGAACAGCTGGTGCTCGGTCCACCGGTAGGCACCGATCAGCTTCGCCTGGTCCTCGAGCCCGAGCGCGCTGGCGCGTGCGGGGGACGGGCCTTCGACCCCGGCACCGGTCAATGAGGCGGCGACCGCGTCGCACGCTGCATGCCCCCCGGTTTCCTTCACCCCGTGCCCCTCGGGCGCCCGGGAGGCTTCAGCGACCACCCGCGTGGCTCCTTTGTGTGTCCTCGCCGTGCGCACCCTCGTCGTCAAAGGTGCCAACGTTCTTCCTCGTGTCGAATGAAGCGCGATCTCGGTAACGGTTGGTGATCGGCATGCGGCGGTCCTTGCCGAAGGCCTTGGCGCTGATGCGCACGCCTGGTGGCGACTGCCTGCGCTTGTACTCGGCCACGTCGACGAGCCGGGCGACGCGAGTGACGACAGAGACGTCGAAGTCCTGAGCGGCTACCTCTGCGATCGAGCGGTCCCGGGCAACGAGACCCTCGAGCACGGGGTCGAGCACTTCGTAGGGGGGGAGGCTTTCGTCATCACGCTGGTCGGGGCGAAGCTCCGCGGACGGTGCCTTTTGCAGCACCGGTTCGGGAATGAGATCGGTTCCCGCCAGCGAGTTGCGGTAACGGCACAATCGGTACACGAGCATCTTCGGCACGTCCTTGATCACGGCGAATCCACCGGCCGAGTCGCCGTAGAGAGTCGAGTAACCGGTGGCGAGCTCGCTCTTGTTCCCCGTCGTCAGCACGATCCATCCTTTGTCGTTCGACACGGCCATCAGAAGAATCCCGCGTATGCGCGACTGGAGGTTCTCGTCGCAAAGGCCGGTCGGCAGGCCACCCAGCACCGGGGACAGAAGCTCGGACAGCGCCACGTGTGCAGCCTCGATCCGAACCGTGCGCAGGTCGATTCCCAGGTGCTCGGCGAGCGCCGCCGCGTCGGCGTAAGAGCTCTCGCTCGAGTAACGCGACGGCATGGACATGCCGTGGACATGTTCCGCGCCGAGCGCGTCTACCGACACCGCCGCGACCAACGAGGAGTCGATGCCGCCCGAGAGGCCGATGACCGCATCGGTGAACCCGTTCTTCGCCAGGTAGTCGCGCGTCCCGAGCACGAGCGCTTCGTAAACCTCTGACTCCTCGTCCAAGGGAGCGGGCAGCTTCGGTAGCGCGCGACTGGTGGGATCGCGAGGTCGATCGCTCAAGTGCACGACCCGCAACGGTCTCGCTTCGCGGCAAAGCCGCGCCGGGACCTGAGGCTCACCGTTCACCTCGACGTCGACGACCAGCAGTGCCTCGGTAAACAGGGGGGCGGCGCCGAGGAGCGCTCCGTGGTCGTCAACCACCATGGACCCACCGTCGAAGACCAGCTCGTCCTGCCCGCCGACCTGGTTCACGTAAGCGATCGCACAGCGGGCTTCGGCCACCCGCTCGCGTACAACGGCCAGGCGCTCGTCGAACCTCCCGATCGAGTACGGGGACGCGTTGACGTTCACCACCAGACGAGCGCCCCCCTCCGACTCCTGGGAGATCGGCCCGTCGGCAAACCACAGGTCCTCGCAAATGGAGACCCCCACGGTGACCCCTGCGACCTCGTAGAGCCCCGGCTCACCGGCCCCGCGCCCGAACCAGCGCTCCTCGTCGAACACCCCGTAGTTCGGCAACAGACGCTTGTGGTAGACCCCGGCAACCCGTCCCCCCGCGCACACCGCCAAAGCGTTTCGAAGCTGCCGGGGTGCACCGCGCACCGCCGCCTCACGCGACAGCGCGCCAGCCCCCTCCGCGGCAGCGACCGCCTCGAGGAGGTCGTCGGGGCCGACCACGTCCACGAACCCGACCAGCGCCACACATCGCGACGTCGCCTTCGCCACGCGGGCCATCGCCTCGAGGTTGTCGGCAACGAACGCCGGCTTGAGCAGCAGGTCCTCGGGCGGGTAGCCGGTGACGGCCAATTCGGGAAAGGCGACCAGGTCCGCGCCCTCGGCATCGGCGCGCGACAGGCCGGCCAGGATGCGCTCGGCATTGCCTTCGATGTCACCGACGACGGTGTCGAGCTGGCAAAGCGCCGTGCGTATGCGAGCCACTTACGAAGCCTACCGGTGCCCTGTGTGGTCGGACCGTGCCACCGGGCGCGTCACGTTGGAAAACCGGCCAGCCGAGGTGATGAGATGAGACAGTGCTGCCAA
>JBELAS010000127.1:0-4950 GCA_049508615.1 Acidimicrobiales bacterium | reverse complement strand
GGCTGCCGGGAAGATCCAGGGGCTCGAAGCCCGTTTCGGCTCGATCTGCGAGATGCCAGTGGTATTGTAACGAACGCGTGTTCGCCTGGGTCTGACCTGAAGTTGCATCGGTTGGGCGGGCACGGGCCGGGCACTACGGCGCACGGTCACGCGTACAATCGTGCTCCCATGCGCCGCGCCATCGTCGAACGCTCGCTGCGGGACGTCCACGCCAGGCTTAGGCGCGCCCGGGAGGAGCTGACCGTGCTCGAGGAGCAGCTGGTGGTGCTCAACGACGCGGCCGACGACGCCCGGATCCGCTCGCTCGTATCCGAGACCCCCCAGGCAGGGCACGACTACTCCGATGCCCAGCGCACCGCGGATGCGGCGAACCGTGTGCGGGCCTCTCTGCTCGCTACCATCGGGGAGCTCGAGCGACGACAGGACGAGCTTCTCGGCCAGTTGGTCGCAGGTTCGCGATAGACCGCTCGCCGGAACGAGAGGGTTCGCCGATGCCACATCGCCCCGTCGCCAGACGCGTAGTCATAGCCGAGGACGAGGCGCTCATCCGCCTCGACCTGAAGGAGATCCTCGAGGCAGAAGGCTACGAGGTGGTCGGGGAGAGCGGGCGGGGGGACGAGGCCATCGACCTCGTTGCCAGGTTGCACCCGGACCTGGCGATCTTGGACGTGAAGATGCCGGGAATCGATGGTATCGAGGCAGCGCGGCGAATCACTGCGAGCCAGTACGACGTGGCGGTCCTGATTCTCACCGCCTTCAGCCAGCGAAACTTGATCGATGACGCACGTGACGCCGGGGTCGTCGCCTATCTCGTAAAGCCTTTCCAGCGCGGTGAGCTCGTGCCGGCCATCGAGGTCGCGCTGGCCCGCTTCGAGGAGTACCGCGCTATAGAGCAAGAGCACGCTCGGCTGTCCAAGGAGGTCGCATCCTTGGAGGACAAGCTCGAGACGCGGCGCCTCGTCGATCGTGCGAAGGGCGTGCTCATGGACCGCGACGGAATGAGCGAGAAGGAGGCCTTCTCCTTCATCCAACACACCGCCATGGACCGCCGGACCTCGATGCGCGAGGTGGCCCGGGAGATCATCGACGAAGCGCTCACACCCTGAACCTGGAAGTCTCGGGGCCACGCCGGGCTCCAGCTCCTGCTCGGTAGGCTGCTGCTGATGTCCGGCAGCGGGCCGCTCTTCCTCCTCGACGGGAATTCACTGGTCTTTCGCGCCTTCTTCGCTCTGCCGACTGATCTGGCCACGACCGGGGGTCAGGTGACCAACGCCGTGCTCGGGTTCACCTCCATCTTCGTGAACCTGCTGCGGGACCACGACCCGAACGCCGTAGCGGTGGCCTTCGACCGGCCCGAACCGACTTTTCGAGACGAGGTGGTCGCCGACTACAAGGGGAACCGGCCAGAGACCCCCGACCTCCTCGTTCCGCAGTTCGCGCTGGTTCGCGACGTGCTCGAAGCTCTGGACGTGGCGTGTGTGGAGAAGGTGGGCTACGAAGCGGACGACATCCTCGCCACGCTCGCCACGCAGGCGCGTGACGCCGGCCACGACGTGGTGGTGGTCACCGGCGATCGCGACACGTTCCAGCTGGTCGAGGACCCCCACGTGAAGGTCATGTACACTCGCAAGGGGATCTCCGACACCGTCGTATACGACGAAGCGGGTATCACCGAGCGTTACGGGGTACCTCCGCGCTCGTACCCGTTGCTGGCGGCTCTTCGCGGGGACAGCTCTGACAACTTGCCCGGTGTTCCCGGCGTGGGTGACAAGACCGCGGCCCGGCTCGTCACCACCTACGGGGACCTCGAGGGGATCTTCGCGCACGCCGCCGAGCTCACCCCGAAGCTTCGCCAGAGCTTGCTCGACCACGAGGATCAAGTCCGGGCCAACGCCGCTGTCACCCCGCTGGTGCGCGAAGTGCCGCTGGACGTGGGCATAGGCGACCTCGCTGTCGGCAAATGGAACGCGGCCGAGATCAAGCGCGTCTTCACCGAGCTCGAGCTGCGCTCGCTGTGGCAGCGGCTCGCTCCGATCATCGGGAGTGGCGGTGACGAGCATCTTCGAACGTCCAGCACCGCGCCCGGCCCGATCGACATCGACATCACGGCCGTGGAGGCGCTGGTACCCTCCAGCGGCGCCGCTGCCGCCGAGGCACTTACGGGCTTCGCACAGCGTGGTGCGCTGGTGGCTCTGCTTCCTTCTTGGACCGGGGATCCCGGGCGTTCGCGGTTGGGGGGCCTCGCCGTTGCCGAGGCGCTGTGCCGGGCCCCTGCAGACCGAGCAGCCTCTCCACGGATGTCAGCGCTATGGCTGGGTGAAGAAACTGTCGCGGAGGAGGCTGTGCTTCGAGCACTTCGCGCGGTCGTAGGACCGGGCGGTGCGCAGGTGGTGGCGCACGGGGCCAAAGAGCTCATGCGCTCGCTGTTGCCTGCGGGAGTGGACGTCGCCGGGCTCGAGATGGACACGGCGGTTGCCGCGTACCTGCTCGATCCATCCTCGGGCCGGTACAAGCTCGAGGAAGTGCTCGACGCCCGGCTGGGGCTGACGCTCGGATCAGGTGCTCCGGCTCCGACGGGGCAGCTCGACTTGGGCAGCGCCGAAGCCAGCGAGGAGTCCACAGGCGCTACGCGAGGAGCGGTGGCCGTCGGCCTGCTCGTCGGGCCGCTTCGCCAAGCTCTACGGACGGCGGGTCTCGAGCGTCTCCACGACGAGGTGGAGCGGCCGCTCGTACGCGTGCTCGCGCGCATGGAGGTAAGGGGCATACGCGTCGACACGGCCGAGCTCAGACGGATCATGCGCGACCTCGTCTCGAAGTGCAGTTCGCTCGAGACGCAGATACAACAGCTCGCGGGGGAGAGCTTCAACGTCAACTCCACCTTGCAGCTGCGAAGCGTGCTCTACGAGCAGCTTGGGCTGACGCCTGGCCGCAAGACGAAGACCGGGTTCTCCACCGACGCGGCCACACTGGAGAAGCTGCGCGGCCAGCACCCGATCGTGGACGCGCTGTTGCGTTATCGCGAGGTGGAGAAGCTGCGCTCCACTTATGGTGAGAGCCTCCTGGCCGAGGTGGGTGACGACGGGCGCATACATGCGACGTTCCAGCAGACCGTCGCCCGGACCGGTCGTCTCTCCTCGGATCGGCCGAACCTGCACAACATCCCGGTGCGGACCGAGGAAGGCAGACAGCTGCGGCATGCCTTCATCCCCGCCGACGGTCAAAGTCTGCTCGTCGCCGACTACGACCAGATCGAGTTGCGTGTCATAGCCCACCTCTCGCAGGACCCCGGGCTCGTATCGGCGTTCGCCGAACGGCGCGATGTGCATCGCGCCACGGCCGCCCAGGTGTTCGGCGTGCCACCCGAGGAGGTGACCCCCGCTCAGCGCAACCGGGCCAAGATGGTTTCCTACGGGCTCGCTTACGGCATGGAGGCCTACGGTCTCGGCAGGCGCCTGTCGATCGACACGGCGGAAGCGCAGTCGATCCTCGACGCTTACTTCGCAGCGTTCCCCGCGGTGCGTGCGTACATGGAACAGACGGTCGCCGAAGCGCGCACGAAGGGGTACACGGAGACCCTTTTTGGCAGGAGACGGCCGCTTCCCGACCTGCACTCGCCCAACCGGAACCTGCGTCTGGCAGCCGAGCGCCAAGCCATGAACGCCGGCATCCAAGGTCTGGCCGCCGACCTGTTCAAGGTGGCTCTGGTACGGCTCGACGACGCCTTCGAGAGAGGCGGGCTGGCGGCCAGGCTCGTGCTCCAGGTGCACGATGAGGTGATCGTCGAGGTGCCCGAAGGAGAGGAGGACGCGGTGGGCGAGCGCGTGCCACAGGTGATGGCCGACGTGGCGAGCGTCGTCGGTCTTGCTGTTCCCCTGGAGGTGTCGAGCGCCTGGGGCAGCTCGTGGGCCGACGCCAAGGGCTGAGGAAGCTGCCCCGACAGGCTCGAAGGTGGACGCTGTTTGGTAATGTGCAGTCGGGCCGCCGCTCGGCGGCCGGCTCCCGCGCGCAGTGCCTGTGGGGTGCCCCGTCCCGAAAGCGAGTTGCCAGAGTCCATGCCCGACCAGAATGGCGGCTCGGGGTCCACTGACCACGACGCCGCCCCGAACCTTGCTGCCGTCTCCGCCACCGGCGCAAGCCCCGCTCCGAATCGCAGTACCCGTCCCAGTCCGACACCGCAAGCCCCTGGCGGTGGTACCGCTGTCTCGGACCCGGGCGGCGCCACCACAGCCGCACGGGAGGTACCAGGAGCCGTAGCCCTGCTCTCCGACGGCCCTATGGGCACCTTCGACGAGACGGGCACCTATGTCGGGCGCCCGATCGTCGAGAACGACCTCGCAGGCAGCTCGTTGGAAGACGCCATCGCCGCCACCATCGTCGAGTTCGACGACGGCGACATCGTCGAGGGCACGGTGGTGAAGATCGATCAGGACGAGGTTCTCTTGGACATCGGGTTCAAGTCCGAGGGTGTGATCCCCGTGCGCGAGTTGTCGATTCGAAACGACGTGAACCCCGAGCAGATCGTGAGCCTGGGTGAGCGCCTCGAGGCACTGGTGCTCCAGAAGGAGGACAAGGAAGGCCGACTGGTCCTCTCGAAGAAGCGGGCGCAGTACGAGCGGGCATGGGGCACCATCGAAAAGATCAAAGAATCCGGCGGCATTGTGAAGGGCCCTGTCATCGAGGTGGTGAAGGGTGGCCTCATCGTCGACATCGGGCTGCGCGGCTTTCTCCCCGCCTCTCTCGTGGAGCTGCGCCGGGTGCGCGAGCTGCAGCCGTACATCGGTCGCACAATCGACGCGAAGATCATCGAGCTCGATCGCAACCGGAACAACGTCGTGCTCTCCCGCCGTGCGTGGCTGGAAGAGGCCCAGAAGGAGCAGCGAGGCGAGTTCCTGGTGAACCTGAAGGCGGGTGAGCGGCGGAGGGGCACGGTGTCCTCGGTGGTGAATTTCG
>JBELAS010000126.1:0-4971 GCA_049508615.1 Acidimicrobiales bacterium | reverse complement strand
AAGGGGGCATCGATGACAACGGCGGAAGAACGTTGGCAACCAGCACGTCTATTTCCGATTACGGGCATCGGGGGCGCCGATGAACAGGAGCGTCGGGGGTGCTCCGCCCTCCTGGCGGTTATCCAAGCGGTTCGGGAGTTTGGTCGAGAATTAACAACACGGTGTGGTGCACCCGCCGGAACGATCGAGACATTCATTGAGCTGCCGTTTCTCAAAGACGGGGCCAAGTTTCGACCCGATGGGCTGATCCGTGTCACCCGGGGACAACGCTCCTGGGTCGCCCTGGTCGAGGTCAAGGCTGGCCGAAACGACTTGTCACCGGAACAGGTGGCCAACTACTTGGACATAGCACGGGAGCAGAACTTCGATGCGGTCATCACCATCAGTCATGAAGTTGCCACGACACCCGGCGTCCACCCGGTGCCAGTAGACAAGCGGAAGGTCCGGAAAGTCGGACTGTTCCATCTCTCGTGGAGCCGCATTCATACTGAAGCTCTCATCCAGCAAACCACTCATGCCGTGTCGGACCCTGACCAGGCGTGGCTTTTGTCTGAATTCATTCGCTACATCGAGGACCCAAAGTCGGGTGCACTGGACTTTGACGACATGGGGTCATCCTGGGTGAGCGTGCGGAATGCCGCTGCTCAACAGACCTTGCGCGCAAACGACAAGGAGACGCTCGACGTCGTAACCCGCTTCGATCAACTCCTGGCGTTCTGCGGGATGGAGCTATCCCGACGCCTTGGAGTGCACGTACAGCAACGGCTTAGCCGAACCGAGCGCTCCGATCAGGCAAACAGGCTTCAGACTCAGGCGGTCGCACTTGCCAAGACTGGACAGCTCAGTGGTTCGCTTCAGGTTCCCAATGCCGCGGTTCCCGTCGACATCTTGGTGGACTTGCGTGCCAACCGAGTGGATTGCGCCGCAGTCTTGGGAGCGCCTCTTGAGGGTCGTGCGACGACCCGCATCAACTGGCTGCTCCGTCAACTGAAGGATTCGCCAGCCAATCTGCAAGTTATTGCTACCACCGCACGGGCAAGAGATGCGGGTCCCAGCCACGCCTTGAGCGCCTTGCAAGAGGACCCGAAACTGCCGGTCGAGCACGCACAAGCTGACATCCGCTCGTTCACGTTGACACTGAGCCAGCCAGCCGGGACAAAGCGCGGCCAGGGTCGCGGTTCGTTCGTGGGTTCTGTCACCTCGCTTGTGGACCGCTTCTATGCCGAAGTCGTGCAGTACTTGAAGGCGTGGACGCCACCAGCACCCAAACCCAAGGGCGACAGCGGAGAAGAAGCCGGTGGTACGAGCGCCGTGATGACGAGGGGTGCGTCACCGGACGCTGACAACTTGACCTCCACAGATGGCACTACGACCGACCTTGTGCCAACCGACAACGCCGTAGCCCCTTGGACTTAGACGCCCGACTCACGCGATTTAAGGACGCGCTCGTCGACTTCGTCATCGTCGTGACCGAGCAACCCTGCTCGCCTTGGCGCGCATATGGCCCCGTGTTCGGCTCCACGTGGACCTGACCATCCTGGCCAGACTGGTGACCGCCCTGGACAACGCTCGGGCGGCTCATGCGTCATCCTCCGTGGCGGCGTAACTTGTGAGTCTGTGGTTTGGAATCTCTTGTTCATCTCTCTCGGCGGCTAGATCGTGAGAGATCTCGTCCCCATCCACAGTCGTCTTGATCGGGCGCAGACCCACTTCGACGATCTCCACTCGGCAGTCAATGACGCCATGCGTGCTGGTCATTATGGAGTCAGCCGACAGACCTATCGCCAGGGAGCAAAGCACCTCTATAACGCGGTCGTCCGAGAAGGATTCTTGGAGTTCTTGAGCCTCTATGCGAGTGACTGTCTTCACAACCTGCGGTCGACTCTTGACAACCTCATTTACCGCTTGGCTGAAACCCATTTCAGGGAAAAGGATCAAGCGGTCCCGGATCAGGTCGCCAAAGTATTGGCTTTCCCCATCTGCACCGATGCGAACCACTTCGCTGAGGCCCAGGCGGGGCACCGGCTCGACGGTCTCGACTCGGCTGAGTTGGAGGTCGTTCGGAGACATCAGCCATACAATCGATCTGACGTGCCCGACGAAAGCCCCCTGTGGGCCCTCAGAGAACTCCAGGACATCGACAAGCACCGGTTCCTGTTGAGGCTTAGAAGTGCCCCGGGGGACTGGGGCGCTTATGTCCCCCCTCCTGGATGTACCGTCGTTTTGACGCCTCTGGAAGGCTTCTACGACCTGGAAGGCGTGAAGGACGGCGTGCCGATGGCAGAGTTCTCCGTTGATCCCCCGAATCCGGATTTTGATCTCGAATTCGACCCGCGGCTCTCTATATTCGCTCAATGGGGAACAGGGCGTTGGAAGGACGTGACTGAAGTTCTCAGAACAATTCGCGGCGCTGTGCATGGAGTGGTCTGGGAGATGGAGCAACTTCCGTGAGTCGCTCATCGGGAGACATCCCGGGACCGAGTTTCGCCAAGGGTTTCGCCGATCTCTCCTAGTGCCCAATGGCACCGCTTGCTTTGCTGGTGTGAACTAGACCTCGGTGGCGAAAGAACCCATTCCCGAGCCCGAGCTTGGCAGGTGTCGCAGCGTTCGCCACGGGCAACGCTGGACCAAGATCAATGTTCGTCGCCAGCTCAGAATCCTCGACGCTCGCCTGGGTCATTGGCCATCGTTGCGCGAGTACCGAGAATTGGCCGAGCGCGATCGTCGACTTCCGCCAGCTGACGACGTCTTGCGGGTCCACAGCTCCTGGTCGGCTGCACGAATCGCCGTCACTGAGACCCAGCGGGTTCCGAGGCTGCGGTCCCTTCACCGGTTGTATATGGCGGGGGCCTCGCTTCGCGAACTCTCCAAGCGCACTGGCATCTCCCGTGACACGATCCTCGTCGCGTTCAAGGAAGCCGCTCTACCACTCCGTAGCGACGCAGAGGGTGTGGCTAAGCGCCGGGAGCATGTTGACCGTCGATTCAGGGCGAAGATCATCAACACCTTCCGAAGGACTGGGAGTATCGGTGTAGCCGCGCAGTCGACCGGCGCGAGCAAGGAACGGGTTCGTCGAATCCTCGCGGAGGCCGGTGTAAATACAGAGGTGTATCGGCCATGGCAGGTAAACAATGGTGAAGTGGCCCTCCGTTTCAGCCCTGAGGAAGCTGGCAGGGCACTACGACGGGCTGGACGGAACACCAAAGGTCCTCTCACGCGCAAGAAGTATCTGGAGCTGGCCAAGACGCGAACGTCCTCGGGTCGAGCATGGCCTGCACCCGACACCCTCGCGAAAGCGCTCGGGGTGCTCACATGGAACGAGGCTCTGACTGCTGCCGGGTTGCCCACCGGCCTCTCAAGCGGGTCGAGGGCACGTCCACGGGACAAGGAGCTGGCGTTGATCCGTCGCCTCGCGAAACGACTCCGCCGGGCTCCCACCAAGTCCGAGTACGACGCCAGCAGGGGGGCTGGGTTGCTCACGGCGCAGGCGTTGACGAAGGGGTTAGGCCGCTGGCGGGATGTGCTGGAGATGGCGGGCGTCCGGCCTCCCAAGTAGCCGACCGCAGCTCGTCCTCGCGGTAGCCGTCAGCGTCGTGGCCTTCGTCATCTGGCGCACCTGGGGCCGGAGCTGGTTAGCGAGGCTCTAAGGCTGGCCAGCCTCCATCACCCGCATCCCTGGGCTCCCGCTCTGGTCGCGACACCCCAACCGTAAACTGGACGTCGACAGAGTTGACGAAGACGCTCGGAGCAGGATCAGAGGGGGCTCATTGCCACAGAGCAACAGGAACAAGAAGCGAAGGGGACGGCCCACCCCACGCCGCCGGTGGGGCCGCGTACGTCAGCTCCCATCTGGGACGTGGCAAGCCCGTACCCCCCATCCAACACAACTAGGCCGACTCGTACCGGCTCCCCAGACGTTTACCACTGAGGTCGACGCTGATCGCTGGCTCGCCGCCCAAGAGACCGACCAAGTCCGCGGGATATGGATCGACCCCTCAGCCGGGCAGGTCACCTTGTCCGAGTACACCGAGACCTGGCTCGCGCATAGGCCCAATCTCCGCCCTCGCACGGTCGAGCTTTACCGATGGCTCCTCAAGCATCACGTGCTGCCCGCTCTTGGGCAGGTCCAGCTCAGTCGCATAACACCGACCAAGGTTCGGTCATGGCACTCGGACCTCCTCGGCGATGGAACGGGAGCATCGACTGTGGCAAAGGCATACAGACTGTTAAGTGCCATCTTGAACACCGCGGTAGCCGACGAACTGATCCTCAAGAACCCTTGCCGAGTCCAGGGAGCCGGAGCCGAGAACACCCCTGAGCGACCGGTCGCCACGGTGGCCGAGGTGGAAGCCCTCAGTGACGCGATGCCGCGTCGACTGCGCCTCCTCGTCCTTTTGGCTGCCTGGTGTTGCCTTCGACGGGGCGAGCTGTTCGGGCTCCAGCGCCAGGATTTCGACCTCCTCCACGGCACTGTGCGTATCAAACGTGTAGTTCATCAACTCGGCGATGGCACCCTGCTCTTCGGAGACCCAAAGACCGAAGCTGGAATACGGACGGTGGCGATTCCACCTCACGTCCTTCCCGAGGTGGTCACCCATCTCGATGCTTGGGTAGAGACAGAGCCAGACGCCCTCGTGTTCACGGGCAAGAAAGGAGGTCCGCTGCGCCCCGGCGTTCTTCAGACAGTCTGGAATCGAGCGCGACTCGCCGTGGGGCGTCCCGACCTTCACCTACACGACCTAAGGCACACGGGCAATACCCTCGCCGCCGCCACAGGGGCGAGCACCAAAGAGCTGATGGCCCGCATGGGCCATGCCAATCCCAGAGCTGCTCTTATCTACCAGCACGCCACCAGGGACCGGGACGCCGCGATCGCTGCTGCATTGTCGGACCTTGCGAAGCCAGCGAAGGTGACCGGAATCGCGTCTTCACAGACGGCAGTTCCGACGCGCGATGGGGCACGCGAGGGGC
>JBELAS010000125.1:0-8451 GCA_049508615.1 Acidimicrobiales bacterium | reverse complement strand
CGAGGAAGTGTTCGATGGCTGTCGAGATCCCCTGAGCGATCACCATCTGGCCCGCAGCACTTGCCGCGATCGATCCCTCGAAGGGATCCGTGACGTACAGCGGCTCGATAACCGAGCCAGGCATCTTGCTCGGTGTGGAGAAGAAGCCCGACATGGCCGGACCGATCAGTAGGAGGTGGTCGTATGCGGCGGCTTCCCCGGCGATCCCACCCGCCGCTGGATTGCCGACGAAGGAGCCGAGGTCGGTGTCGGACAGCACGCCGTCGTTCGGGATGTCCCAACCGTGAGCGTCCATGCCAGCGAGCACGTCGCTTTGCAGTAGGCGCGCCAGTGTGAGGTTCGCGGCTGAGAAGGGTCGATCAGTATCGTATGCCGTAAGGCTCCCTGAGTTGCGCAGGGAACCAGCGGAGTCAAAGTAGATGCCGACCAAGACGCTCGCTTTGGCGTCGTTGGCGCACACATCCCGCACCGCTACGTCGTCATGAGCACCCTGGAGCGTGAGGACACCATCGGACACGTCTTGCGACGTGAGTCGCAAGACGGTCGAGTCCCTCGTGCGTGACACGACGACGCGAAAGCCCTTAGAGCGAAGAAGCGTCATCGCGTCGAGCTCGACAGGAAGTGTCGCGTCGGCTTCGTAAATTGTGCTCCCGGCCTCGGTGGTCCCAACACCGCCGGGGTCGATGCCACCGTGGCCGGCATCCAAGAACACCGTCTCGTTGTTGTCACCGGCTGTGGGACCGAATGCCTCGCACGCTCCAGCGGAGAAGGCCGCGGGGTCGAGGGGCTCGCCCCCGGAAGGAGCCTGTGGGCCGGCGCTGCGGTTGGCGACCGCGTACTTCCAGCCGAGCGTCGCGGCCCCTACGACCAGCATCACGGCCACGAGCAACACCACGACCTCGAGCAGCAGAGCGAAGCCAGAGCGCCGACGTGCACTCCGAGCGTTCTGCACGTCAGAAGCTTTGCCGAGAACCATGGTGTCGCTCGGGTCGGGGCAGGAGCGCGGCCGCGATGCCCAGCCACTGCTTCATGGCGAGCCAGCAACTACGGGAATTGGTCAGAGGCACTCGGTTGGCAAGCCTGGTGTCGAAACGCTTGGTCAGGTCCCGGGTGACGACCCGGGTGGTATGATCTCTGCGCTCATCGCGAATGTTCTTGTAAAAACAACACGGTCGCAGAGTACCAGCGCACTTCGTGAACTTTCGGGCGCGGTTCGGGTTCCACGAGGGGCGGGGTGGTACACGGTTGCGACTTTTGCGCCGATCGAGGTGGTCCTCTTGACATCGGCGGTGTCCGTCTCGACCGAGAAGTGGATTCTCGACTGAGAACTGGATTGGTCCGGAGGCGCCGATCTCCTCGAGGCGCCACCCCGACTCTACAATGTTGCGGTGGCACGAGCTGCTAGTGGCCAACCGGAACGACGTCGCCAAGTGACTTGCGCGGCATGCCGCCGGCGAACGTGGATGAGCGCCTCGTTCTCTGCGTGGTCGCGCTGAGAGCGTCAGCGCTCCGGCATCCGAGGCGTTGAGCGTGTTCGCCAGCATCGCCACATGGCTGGAGCATTTTCACGGTCCGGTCGTCTACGCCCTTTGCGGCGCGTTCGTGTTCGGTGAGGCTGCCGTGCTGTTGGGTTTCGTCATACCCGGTGAGACTGCCGCGCTCGTGGGCGGCGCACTCGCCTCTTTGCACGACGCCAACCTGGTTGTCATGCTCGTCGTGATCGTCGCGTGCGCCATCGGTGGCGACTCCACCGGGTACGAGATCGGCAAGTACCTGGGGCCATGGCTGCTCGAGCGGCGGTTGCTGCGCGACAACCTGGGAGTGCACAAGGCGCGCCGGCTGATCGTCCGCTTCGGAGGACCCGCCGTCTTCCTGGGCCGGTGGGTGGCTCTCGCCCGTGCGATGGTCCCAGGCCTCACCGGCATGAGCGGAATGCGCTATCGCACGTTTCTGGCCTACAACGCTGCCGGAGGAATTGTGTGGGGTTCGACGTTCGTGCTCTTGGGCTACACCATAGGCAAGAAGTTCCAGTCCGTCCTGTCGACGGCCAGCACGGCGTCGTACATCGTCGTCGGGGTGGCGGTGGTGGTGGTCGTCGGCTACCTAGTCTTCCGCAAGCTGTGGGAACGACGCGAGCGGCGAGCTCTGTCGGCGTCCGGCGAGCTGCACGGCCAACCACATGCGAACACGGACAAAGCCGGCGAGGCTGCACCAGGATGGAGCAACGCTGACATGGCTGCGGACGCTGCCAACGAAGCGCCCCGTGCGGCACCTCGGTCCGCCGTGGACGGTCTGAGCTCGTCGCGGCGCCAGAACCGGACACGCTAACCGGCGAATCAGCGGTCGGAGGGGGTTTGGATCCGGATGATCTGGACGGCGGACACCGGCGTGCTGTTCGAGTCGCCGCCCACCACCCAGATCACAGACCCCGCGACTGCAACGCCTGCCTGTGACACTGGTTCGGGGAGCTGAGCGACGCGCGACACCTTGCCCGTGGCGGTATCGAACCACCAGATGCTCGGCACGGTCGCGGTCGAGTAGCTACCAGTGGAGCTGGTCATGGAGCCCGCTGTGACAGACGGCAAGGAGCCGGGACCACGTTCCATCGTGATGCCACCCATGATCAGGACCTGGTTTCCGACGGTCACGGCCGACGCCTCCGACAGCGGCTCGGGAAGATGGCCCACCACCCGAGCCCGGTGTGTTGCTGGATCGACCGTCTGGATGGTGTCCACGAGGGGCGAGGCACCCGACTGGGACATGCTCTGGCCGCCGAATACGTAAAGCTTCTTTCCGAGCGCAGCTACAGCCCCGAATCGCACTGGCTGGGCGAGGGAAGCCACGGTGTCGAATGTCCGCCCGTCGGTCGTGGCGAGCACCTGCGGGTCCGTGCTCGTGCCGTTGTCCCCACCGACGAGGTAGGTCGCCGCACCGATCGTCGCCACCGCGGAGTCGGCGCGCGCCTGAGGGAGAGCGCCCAGCACGGTCGCCGTCGCAACCGCGCCTGCACTGTTCGAGCCACTCCCTGCGGTCGTGCCCGCAGCGGGTTCGGGGAGCGCCTGCACCGTGGAGAGCGCGGCGGGCGAGCTTCCGCCGAGGACCACGTCCTGTCCTGCGATCAAGGCCCCGCTGGCGTTCTCGAGGGGCATCGTGAGGTTGCCCACATGCACGAGCTTGCCTGTGGAAGTGTCGAACGTGAAGACGCCCGAGGCCAAGGAGCCACCGGTCGTCACACCACCCATCACCACCAACTGGGTACTCGAACCGGGAATTACCACCTCACCGCTGACGGGTGCTGCGAGCTGCGAAGAAGCAAGGGTAGCGGTGACGGTGGGTGTGGCGCGTATGGCCCTCGAGGCAGGACCTGCGCCTCGCTGGGAGGAGGTGGGGGAGGTCGATGTCCCACTCGCCGCGCCATTGATGGCGTGGCTCGAACCTCCTGGGCGCTTCACGAGGTAAACGGTTCGCTTGGCGAGCGAGGCGTTGCCGACCGATCCTCTCCTCGCGGGGCTCAACGGATCTGCACGAGTGAGAAACGCGCCGGGAGCCTGCCCTCACGGCACACGCGCTGATGGTTCTCTAGGAAGACGATGTGGGCCAAGGTCTCGCTCACTGCGGCTCGCTGCATGAAGTCTGCGATCTCGCGCCACGGCCGAGACCAGGTGAGGCGCACCGCGATGTCCCAGACGGTGGAGCCCGGATGCTCTGAGAGCAGTTGCTCGATCTCTGCCAGGCGATCGGCGTGGTGGATGATGATCTGGTCGAGGCGGGCGCGCAGGTCGGCGAAGCGGTACTCGTGGGCGGGCAGGACCTCGTCGGCACCGAGATTCTGCACCTTGAGCAACGACTCGAGGTACTCGCCCAGTGGATTCGGGTACTGCTGGGCGTGCAAGCCGATGATCGGGGTGATGCGGGGCAGCACGTGATCACCGGAGAGCAAGATCCTGTGCCGGTCGCTGTAGAAGCAGACATGGCCAGGGGAGTGACCCGGAGTCCAAACGGTCTGGAGGTCCCAGCCAGGCAGGTCCACACGGACGCCGTCCTCGAAGAGCACGTCGGGCTCGGCCATGGTCACCAGTCCACGGATCATCATCGAGGCGAAGTTGAGGTCCGGAAGCTCGGTTTCGGGCACCCCGGCGTCCTGGAGGAACACACGCATGCGCGCCAACAGGTCGTCGGTCTCGATGTAGCGCGACTCGAGCATCTCGGCGTCGGTGGGGTACAGCCCGATCCACGCACCCGATTCGTCACGGATCCGGCCGGCCAGTCCGTAGTGGTCGGGGTGGATGTGGGTGACGAGCACCGCCCTCACGTCCGACACCGACCCCCCGGCCTCCTCGAGTCCTTTGCTCAAGGCGACCCAGGCATCCTCGGTGTTCCAGCCGGCGTCCACGAGTGCCACGCCGCTGTCGGAGAGCTCGAAGACGTAGACGAGCACGTAGCGCAGCGGGTTGTCGGGAATCGGCACCGGGATCGACCACAGCCCGGGTCGTAGCCGCTCGACGGGGGGCATGACGTCGCGGTCCCATGCTTCTTTCTGCAAGGTGCCCGTCACTCGGACCACGCCCGGCACCGTAGGCACAACACCGGGCGACGGACCAGTCCCCCCGGGCAATTCGAAGCCCAGGTCGTCGCCTTCCGGGGCGCTGGTTCGGGGCCGCCGGGAATGAGCCAGCCCGAAATGTTGTTGACATCGCAAGTATCGCGGAGTGGAGGAACCGTAGGAGGAACTTGCGACGCAGAACCTTTGGACAATCACCTGGGAACAGGCGGGGCAGGGGATTGCCCGGAACCTGCAACTGGGAACCCGGTCGAGGCGCTTGCAAGGAGGCTCCGCCGCACGACCGCACGGGTACGAGAAGAGTCAGCCGAAAGCTGAAAAGAGGAGAACGATGACCGACACCCTGACGAGTTCATTGACCAAGGAGTACAAGGGCACGATCGTGCCCGCCCCCGGCGTCTACGACGTCGACCCCAAGCATACGACGGTGGAGTTCGTCGCCCGCCACCTCATGATCACCAAGGTCCGTGGGCGCATCGACGACGTGTCAGGCACGATCCGCATCGCCGAGGTACCAGAAGAGTCCTCGGTGGAGGTGACGATGGATGCGAAGAGCGTGCACACAGGCGAGGACCAGCGTGATACGCACCTGCGGAGCGCTGACTTCTTCGACGTGGAGCAGCACCCGACGTGGACGTTCGAGAGCACGGCGATCGAGCATGAGGACGACAACACCTGGAAGGTGACCGGTGACCTGACGATCCGGGGCACAACCCGACCGGTGGTGCTCGACACCGAGTTCGACGGGGCGAGCCCCACTCCGTGGGGACCCAGCGCCGTCGCCTTCAGCGCCGTGGGCGAGATCGACCGGGAGGACTGGGGCCTCACCTACAACATGGCGCTCGAGACCGGGGGAGTCGTGGTGGGCAAGAAGGTCCGGATCGAGCTCAACGTGGAGGCCCTCGCCCGCCAGGTGGAGGACTATGCGGCGAACTGAGTCAAGCGGCCCGAGCGTTCCGAGCGACCAGGTCAGAGCAGCGAGAGTGCTGTGAGTGGCCCCGAGCGGCTCGAGTGTTCCGAGCGACTACGGCGCTGTAGGGTCCAGGGCGGCTCAGGCCACCGGCGCGATCTTGTCGACCTCGGCGAGCTCCGCGTCGGTCAGCACCCAGTTGCTCGCCATCGCGTTCGCCCGCACCTGTGCCGGCGTGGTTGCACCCGCGATGACCGAAGCCACAGTGGGCCGCGCCGCCAGCCAGGCGACGGCGAGCTCCAAGACGCTGTGACCGTTTCGGACTGCGAACGCCTCCAGCGCCTCGACCACCGACAGTGTTTCGTCCGAAAGGAGACTGTCGGTGCGTCCGGTCGGCGTGCCCGCGAGGCGGGTACCTGCGGGCGGTGGTTCGCCTCGGCGGTACTTGCCGGTGAGCACGCCCGAGGAGAGCGGGTAGTACGGGATGAACGCCAAGGCGAAGCGCTGGCATTCGGGTAGCACCTCGAGCTCGGGATCGCGCTTCAGCAGGCTGTACTCGTTCTGAACGCTGACGAAGCGCGTCGCTCCCTCGCGCACGGCTGCTTGTGCCTCGCGAATCTGCGCCGCAGAGAAGTTCGAGCATCCGATCTCACGGATCTTCCCGGCACGCACCAGCTCATCGAGCGCGGCCAGAGTGTCGGCGATCGGGGTCTCGGGGTCCGGCTGGTGTAGCTGGTAAAGGTCTACGTGATCGGTCCCGAGGCGCCGCAGGCTGTTCTCCAGGGCACGCCGGACGTAGTCCGGCTTGGCCCCCTTGTGCTCGGCGTCCACGGCCATTCCGAACTTGGTGGCCACCACCACCTGGTCACGGTGCCTGCCCAGGGCGCGCCCGAGCAGCTCCTCGCTGTGCGTGCCGCCGTAGATGTCGGCAGTGTCGAAGAGGGTGATGCCCGCGTCGATGGCTGTGGAGACCACCTCGGCGGTCCGGTCCGAGTCGACCCTTCCTCCGAAGTTGTTGCACCCCAGCCCGACGACTGACACCTCGAGTGAGCCGATGCGGCGCTTGGCCATGGTTTCGGTCACGTCGTCGACTCCTTCATCGCATAGTCAGAGAGCGAGCCGTCATCGTACTCGTTGCCGTTGTACAGGTACGGACCTGGGCGGTCTCTTCCGCAATCGTGGCCGGCATGTCCGCTCTCGGCATGTGTCCGAGACCATGGAGGTGGGGGGAGGATTCGTCGTCTCGGTCGCCGACGATCGTGCCGGACGAAGGCCTTGCACGTCGTGGTGCTCGGGGGTGGTGCGCCGGCGTGCCGCCGGCGGGCATGATGGGTCTATGGACCACGACGAGCCCGTGCCAGAACGCGACGCCCGAGAACAGTCCGAGAACCCTGACGTGGCGCCCGTCGATCTCCCCGAAGGAGTGGGGGAGAAGCCGGAGGCCGATGCGCTCGAGCAGGCACACCCGGTGGAGAGGGACCGGGTCCGGGTGATCCCCCCCGGGCGCGACGACGTGCCGGAGGCAGACTGGCTGGAGCAGTCCGTCGTGGAACCGCTCGACGAGGACGAGCCCCGATAGACGCCTCTGCCTCGACCGGCCGGTCGCCCCCGGCCGCGATCTCCTGGTCGTGCATCGCTTCTCCTGCTGAGTCAATCGAGTCAACTGAGCAGGCGTGACAGGCGGCGGTCTGCCAGAGGCTTGCCGCCGGTCTGGCATGTGGCGCAGTACTGGAACGACTTCGTGGCGAAGGAGATCTCCCGGATGACGTCGCCGCAGCAAGGGCACGGTTCCCCGGTTCGGCCGTGCACCCTCATGGAGCGTTTCTTGTCCTCCTTGAGCTCCACCGCGGCCAAGCCGCTGCTGCGCTCGACGGCCTCGCTGAGCACAGCAACCAGTGCGTCGTGCAGCCGCGTGACCTCGGCTGGCTCGAGCTTCGCCGCTCGCTTGAACGGCGAGAGCTTCGCCGCGTGCAGCACCTCGTCGGAGTAGGCGTTGCCCACGCCGGCAATCACCGACTGATGCACGAGCGCGTTCTTGATAGTTCCCGAGTCACCTGCAAGGAGCGCTCCGAGGGCGTCGGCGTCGAAGCGGGGGTCCAGTGGGTCAGGCCCGAGCGTCGCCACTCCTTCGATCTCGTTCGGATCGTCGATCACCCATACGGCCAGTCGTTTCTCGGTGCCCATCTCGGTCAGGTCCATGCCGCTTCCGTCCGAGAATCCGACTCGCAGGGCAAGCGGGCTTCGCCCCGGCCTGGCTCGGTTGTGCGGCAGCGACTCCGACCATCTCACCCAGCCCCCGCGAGCAAGGTGCGTCACCAGCCACATCCCGTCGAAGTCCATGCACAAGTATTTTCCGCGCCGGGTGCATGACGTGAACGTGCGTCCGATCAGCGCGTCGAGAGGCGGGTCGAAGGTCTTGAGCGCGGCGATAGCCGCGAGCTCGCAGCGCTCGACACGAAGACTCCGCGCCCGATCATCGAGGAACCTGGTGAGCGCCTGGATCTCGGGGAGCTCGGGCATGTCCAACTGTCCCACACAGCGCGTGTCAAGGTGATGGCGTGCGGCGAGGGTTACGTGCAAGTGGCACCGTACATCGCGCCAGTCGGCTCGCCGGCCCTCTGGCCGTTGCGGTTGCCGGGATGTTGCTGCTGGCAGGGTGCACTGCCGGGACGAAGCGCACATCGGCGTCGAAGCATCAGGGGCCCACCGTGTCCTCGGCGATCGCCGTGACGACGACCACTACCGAGCCGCCATTGCCGGTGACGCCGGTCCAGTGGAGCTCGTGCGGTTCCGACCTCGAGTGCGGCTCGGTGACCGTCCCGCTCGACTACTCCCACCCCCAAGGCACCACGATCCAGATCACCGTCGAACGCCACCCGGCGCTGGTGGCAGCGGACAGGATCGGCTCGCTCGTGATCAACCCCGGTGGACCCGGCGGATCGGGCATCAACGACCTCCCGAACGAGCTGAGCGTGCTCAC
>JBELAS010000124.1:0-5091 GCA_049508615.1 Acidimicrobiales bacterium | reverse complement strand
AAAGGTCGTTCTTATGACCACTCCGTACTATTCGACCGGGGAGCAGCCAAACGGGCTGCCGTGGCCAGAAGACAATCCAGCACGTGTCGACCAATACAACGCAATGGTGCGCCAGGTAGCGGCGGAGAACAACGGCAAGGTCTTCGTGCTCGACCTCAACAAGCTCGTCGATCCGGACGGCCACTTCCAGGAGTACATAGACGGGGTGCAAGTCCGGTCCACAGACGGGATCCACTGGACGTATCAAGGAGATTGCTGGCTGGCTCCGAGAATTCTTCCGCAGATCTACAGCATCGCGTCGAATGGTGTGGCCCCGACTCCCAGCACGACAGCGGCGTTGGTCCAGCACGCCGAGAGCACTTTCCCCGTTTCGCTCTGTGATGCACCCAACTGAGATGTCGGCACAGGCCACGAACCGCCCCGCCCGGATGAACCTGCCAGCAACCATTCGGAATTAGCCCCGGCTGGGCGCCGGTGAGATCATCGCGATCGTGCGCGTACGTAGGGCGTTTGCCTTCCTGGACTTATCCGGCTTCACCGCCCTCACCGAGACGGAGGGGGACGAGCGAGCGGTGGCCGTGATCAGTGTGTTCCGGACCGCGTTGCGGGAGATCTGCTCGCGTCGAGGTGTGCGAATCGCTAAGTGGTTGGGCGACGGAGCCATGCTGGTCAGCGTCGACACGACATCGCTCGTCTCCGCCACCTTGGAGATGCAGTTCGGCGTCGACGCCGCACCCGACGCCATCACGATCAAGTGCGGCATAACGGCGGGCTCCGTGATCCTGCTCGAAGGCGACGACTACATCGGTCACGCCGTGAACGTCGCCGCGCGGCTTTGCGATCTGGCTTCGGCTCATGAGGTGCTGGCCGTGCCCTCTGTCGTCTCCCAGGTCCCGCCCTGGGCCACCGTCGAGGCTGTCGACCATGTAACCCTGCACGGCCTCGAGCAACCGATCGAAGTCGTGCGTCTGGGGTTGAACCGACCGACCCGAGACTCGGTCTTCGACCCCATCTGCCAGATCCCTCTCACCAAGACGACCGCTTCGACCTATCGCAACGAAAGCGACGGCCGTGAGCTGCTGTTCTGCTCTATGGGCTGTGCCGAAGCATGGGAACAGCGTCGCACCCACGTCGACCCGGACGCCGGAAGCATCCGAGAACTTTGGATGCGCTGACCGTCCGCGTGGGTCGTGGACTGGCCGGCTCACCATCGAATTGGCAATGCGAGACTGGGCCTGATGGACGATCGGACGCGCGCAGCGCAGCTCGGCGAAGACCCGCCCGAGAGCCCGCACGCTCCGGGGCGCTCTTCCCAGCCCAGGCGCCTATTCGGGTGCTGATCGTCGATGACCACGCACTGGTCGCCGAGGGCACACGCCAACTGCTCGAGGCCGAGCCTGACCTCGAAGTGGTCGGCCAGGCGGGCACTGCCGAGGAGGGCTTCGACCTCTTCGGACGGGCACGTCCCGACGTGGCGCTCGTCGACGTCAACCTCCCCGGGACGAGCGGGCTCGAGCTTGCCCGAGCGGCGGCTGAGCGCCATCCGCAGGTCCGGGCCCTCGTTGTGAGCGCCTACGACGACTACGAGTATGTCGCCGAGGCGCTCGAGATCGGCGTCAGCGGCTACTTGTTGAAGACGGCCTCGGCCAAGGAGCTCGTACACGCGGTGCGAGCTGTCGCCGACGGCGTCCCTCGTGCTCGACAGGGCGGTCTCGAGCCACCTCGTGCGAAGGTGGCGAGGCGGGCCGGCCGGTGTCGGCGCCCTCACTTCTCGGGAGACCGACGTGCTTCGCCTGCTCGCCCGAGGGCTCTCGAACAAGCGCATCACCGCCAAGCTCTCTCGGCCTGCGCACGGTCGAGGGCCACGTCTCGAGCATCCTCGCCAAGCTCGGAGCGGCCGCGAGGACCGAGGCGGTGCTCTACGGGCTCAGCCACCACCTCGTCGCGACCGACAACCATGGCGGACCGACCCGCCCCCGCTGAGCTCGCCGCGGTCTTGCGCCGGGCCGCTCACCCCCCGGTGTGTGAGACGCGCTTTTGGATCATCCAGGCAATGGTCGCCCTGATCACCGGCGTCCACCTGCTCGTCGACTTGAACGTCTCGAGCACGACCGGTGCATTCCCCGGCGGTTTTCCCGTCGCGCTGCTCATCGTCCCCGTGGGCTACGCCGCGCTGCGCTACGGACTGGCCGGCTCTGCGGCCACCGGGCTCTGGGCGGCGCTGTAGCGCCGACGCTCCTCGGTCTGCTCGGCATGGCCGAGCGGGCGCGCCTGCTCGGCGGCCAGCCCGATGTGCGCTCGGCACCTGGCGAGGGAACCGTGATCGAAGCGACCGTGCCGCTCGCTCGACGACAAGGGCCAGCCTTCCCCCGTTGCTCCTTGACCGCCGGAGATGACGCCTTCCAAAGGCATAGTGAATGAGCATTCGTCGTGCATCCCACGTATCTCACTCAAGCTCGACATGAGGTCAAGTGACTGAATATACTTGTTATCTGTGAACTTGGCCCTCTCCAAGCGAGGGGAATACGTCGTGCGGTCGGCGATCTTCCTCGCACGGTCTTACGAGTCGGGTCGACCGAAGAAACTGCGTGAAGTCTCGACCGAGATGTGCGTACCGCGCACCTTCGTCTCCCAGATACTGGGCGACCTGGTCCACTCCGGCCTAGCGGTCTCCTCCTTCGGCAAGGCCGGTGGCTACCGCCTCGCCCGTTCCCCGGCCGAGGTGAGCTTGCTCGAGGTCGTGGAGGCCGCCGAGGGGTCGCTCATCGCAAGCCGCTGCGCGCTCGGAGACGGGCTGTCTTGCTGGGGTGCAGTCTGCCCCCTGCACGAGACCTGGGGTGAAGTAGCCATCTTGCTACGTTCGGTGCTGGCCGCCACCAGCTTGGAATGCCTGGCCGAGCGGGACCGGGCCATCGAGGCGGGCTCCTACCCGGTCCCCGCCAACACCCACCGGTCGGTGACAAGGACAGCACCCTCCGCTGCGTCCGCCTGACCGAGTCCGGCCGTTTCAGGTCGTGTCACCCGTCGCGCCCAAGAGTCCATCTCCGAGCAAATACCGCCGGCGTCCAGCGACCACCGCGATGGCGCAATGCTGCAGCGCAGGACAGCGCCCTGTGCAACCAGGACCATGATGTCTCCGCCCACCGTCCAGGCGGGACGGACGGTCACCACCTCTCGTCGGCAGTGGGTGACCCTCTCCGTCTTGTGCGTCAGCCTCCTCGTTGTCAACCTCGACAGCACGATTCTGAACGTCGCGCTACCGACGATCGTTCGTGACCTGCACGCGTCGTCCAGCGAGCTCCAGTGGATCGTCGACGCCTACGCTGTCGTCTTCGCCGGGTTGCTGCTCGTCTTCGGCAGCATGAGCGACCGTATCGGTCGCAAGAAGGTCTTTGCCGCGGGGCTGGTCCTTTTTGCCCTCGGCTCCGCTGCAGCAGCTTTCTCATCCAGCCCGGATCGGTTGATCGCGGCACGAGCGTTCATGGGGATCGGCGCGGCCAGCATCATGCCCTCCACCTTGTCGATCCTCACCAACGTCTTCACCGACGACGAGAGCCGAGCCCGTGCCATCGGAGTCTGGTCGGGAACCGCTGGGCTCGGCGTGGCCATCGGCCCGATCGCCGGCGGCTGGCTGCTCGCCCACTACTGGTGGGGGTCGGTGTTCCTCGTAAACGTCCCGATCGTCATCGGCGGACTCCTGGCTTCGATCTGGCTCGTCCCCGAGTCGCGCAACCCCTCTTCCACGCGTCCCGACCCGTTCGGCGCCGCGCTCTCCATGATCGGGCTGGGCCTCTTGCTGTGGGGGATCATCGAAGCACCGAACCGTACGTGGACGTCCTTGCCGGTGCTCGCCGCGCTGGGTGCCGCGGCAGTCTTGCTCACGACGTTCATCTTCTGGGAACGGCGCTGCGACCACCCGATGCTCGAGGTGTCGTTCTTCTCCTCACGCCGGTTCAGCGCGGCAATGGTATCGATGGCGCTCGTCATCTTCGGACTCATGGGTCTGCTGTTCCTCGTGACCCAGTGGCTTCAGTTCTCCCTCGGCTACAGCACATTTGCCGCCGGTATACGGATCGGCCCGGTCGCCCTGGTCGTCCTCGTGGTCGCTCCCCTGTCGAGCATGCTCGCCCACAGGTTGGGGACCAAGCCTGTGGTCGCGGCGGGCATGGTGGGAATCGCCGCGGCGCTCCTGATGCTGTCGCGCACGACCGTCACCGGCACCTACGCCGAGGCCCTCCCCGCCTTCGTGCTGCTCGGAGCTGGTGCGGGGCTCGCCTTCGCCCCGTCGACCGAAGCCGTGATGGGTTCGGTGCCACGCGCGCTTGCCGGGGTCGGCGCGGCCACGAACAGCACCGCTCTTCAAGTCGGTGGCGCCTTGGGCGTCGGCATCCTCGGCAGCCTGCTCAACACCCGCTACGAGAGCCACATCTCCCCGTACCTGGCCGGCCACGCTATCCCGGCGTCGGTCAAGCATCTGATCACCGGGTCGCTCGGCGCCGCTCTCGCTGTGAGTCATCGCGTGGGCGGCCCGCTCGGCACCGCGCTCAGCACGCTCGCCCGTCGCTCGTTCCTGAACGGCATGGACCTGGCGCTCACGATCGGTGCCGCCGTGGTCGGTATCGGCGTGCTCGTCGTCGTTGCGATGCTGCCGAACCGGGGCGCGCCGGCGTCTTTGGACGAAACAAGCTCCTTGCCCGGAGAGAATCCACGTAGCGCGCGATTGGACGCACGGCAGTTCGGGAATCGGCCTGGCGGCCGTCCGCACGCTCGTAAGCCCGCACGCCGAGCGCGAGTTACCCCAAAGTAGAGGGATCGGACAAAGATCGCCCACCAGCTTCACGCTCCCGATCGGCTGAACCCTTGGACCGCAGTTCCTCTCTCTCACCGGTGACAGGGGCACCCCTTGCCAAGGCGCCCGGCCGTTCGGCGCTCGACGTGGCTCTGGCTAACCGGGTCGGCGGCCCTGTCTGCCAACCGCGTACCGAGGTCGACAAAGGCCCACTCCACCCGCCCGGTGTATTGGTCGTCGATATACCGTATGGGGGTATACTCCTCTCAGCCAAGAGGAGGGGGGAAGAGGGAGGGATCGTG
>JBELAS010000123.1:0-5100 GCA_049508615.1 Acidimicrobiales bacterium | reverse complement strand
CGGTGTCCGCCAGGCCGGGGGAAGCTCAGAGCGGCGACCAGATTTGCGCTTCCAACCCACGGCAGGGCATGCAGATCGGACAATCTGTCGCCATGAGGCTCGCCTACATATCTTCCAGTAGATGACGCATCCTCTCTTGAGGACCATCATCGAGTGGGTTCGGCCCGGCAGGCGGGACCACCTGCGGCAGGTCCAGTGATCGAAGGATCACCTGGTAGATGTTGTGGGCTTGTTGCAGCGTCTGCTGGTGGTATGCGAAGCAAGTCGCCACTTCCGGCTGCGATGCACTTCCCGGCACCGCCTGCTCGAGTTGACTCGCATATGTCGACATCTGTGCCCCGGTAGATTCGATCAGCTGAAGTGCGCGCATGATCTGGTCAGGCTGGTATGGCGGGCCAGGCACGATCTCTGTCAGCTGTTGGTTGTAGGTTGCCATGACCTGCGCGAGGTACTGCACGATTGGCTGAGCCGAAGACCCTTCCGACGGCTGCTTGATGGGCGGCACTGAGAAGCTCATCGTGTCCTCCGGTCATCCCTTTGTGGCTCAAAGGATTCTGCAGCGGGCGGGCTTTGCCCACCTATCGCATCCCTACACGTTTCACGACCAAGTGTGGACTGGACCGTTGTGGTGGTGCTGGTTGCCGGCGTCGTGACCACCGGCTTGGGTTATTCATGGTCTGCAGGCAAGTGCTCGCAGACGCAGTATGGCCGATCCTGGGTGTTCTCTCGATAGGACTTACACATGCACCCGGCCGCCGTGCACTTGCCGTAGCCCAAGACGACCACAAGCTCACCATCCGAGCCGTTGACGGGGTCAGTACGTATTCGCGTTGTGAGTGTCATGGCGGTTTGGCTTACCACCGGACCTTCCTGGCGGTCAAGGACCTTCCAGCCTCTATTGCCGCACTCGTCGACATTTGGGCGCTACACTAGGTCAGGCGCTGCCGCCTCAGATGACCCCGGGACGGCCAGCACCAGTGGGTCGGCAGGCGTGGGAGGCCAGAACACGGAGCGGCAAGGCCACTCGAACTCTCCTGAGCGAAGAGCCGACTGTGTGACCGGGGGTATGCGCGATGTGATGCCGGAGCCGGTCGGCTGCCAGCGGCCGCTGTTGCCTCGGCGCCCACCCGACGCTCGTCGGCCTGCGCGATACTGGTCGCCGGCCTGGCCGTTAGGAGCGATCTCTCACCATCCGACTTCAGCACATCCAGCGCGCGACACGCGGATACACGTTGTGACTGCAAATTGCAGTTATGGCGTGCGTCGCCTCGCCCGGAATGCACCCTGTGCCGTCGTTCGGGTCGCGTCGTGGCCCTTGCGGTCGTGCAGTCAGACCTTTGGGCGTCGATACCGAGCGGCCCGGCAAGCCGGGCTCCCTTTATGTGTCCGTCAACATCGCGCGAATCTGTTCGCGCAACTCTGATCCGTCGGCATGGCCGTGGACATCGGCTGCGTGCATAGCAGCGGCACGAACGACTTCGTCTTCCTCACCGGAAATCGTGAGCGTGCAACCGCTCTCGCTCGGCATTTCCCGACAGTCGGCGGTCTTGCGGCTCATGTTGTTCCTCCTTGGTTGATAACAGCGACGTCATGCCCATTAGAGAACAGCGGTACTCAGGCAATTGCCGGGCGGCGCGCAGCCCTCATCTCGGCCAATAACGGTGCGGGCCAACGGCCTCCGCAGAACGCCGTATCCGCAACAATCTGGTCGTTGCGCAGGCGCAAAATGTGGGCCTGGTGGCAGGCGTGGGCAACTCTGTGCTCCTCCCAGGTGAGTGTGAACTCCACCAGCTCCCCGTCGGGTAGCGAGGTGCGCTGCAGATCCTCGAAGCGCCCTGGATCGGCGAACCACCGGCTTAGCTCCGTGCGCACAGCGTCGCCTCCGTGGACCGAGAAGCGCCAGTTGGGGACGGTTGCGTCCAAGATGGCATCCTCAGAGAACACTCCTGCGGGGACGGAGCCAGCCTCGATGCCAGCCAGGAGGCCGTGGATTGCACTCGTGGTGGTCACATGGTCCACGCCTTCACCCCTTCACATAGGACAGCTTTTCGGCCACCTTGTCGTCGCGCACCTTGAACACGTCCACACCTCGTACGTGTCCACCGTCCCAGCTGTAACGCCAACGCTGGACCACACGGTCCCCAGCGCCGAAGCTCTCCTCCGCCTCAAAACTGGACGAGACGTCGTCGAAGATCTCCTGCCACGCCTTCCGTATGGCGTCGGGGCCGAGGTGACGCGCCCCGTCGGGAGCGGGGCCGGTGGCATCAAACACACAATCGTCGGTGACGAGGGCCAGCGCAGCGTCGAGGTCGTGAGCGGACCAGGCGGCCCCGAGGGCCTCGACCACATCGATCGGGTCCATTCGCGTTAGCGGGCGTAGTTGCTGGCGCCGAACCAGTCCACGGTTACCACCGGCTCGTCGCCCACCACCCACGCGTCGTGACCGCTCGGGAGCGACGTGACGTCACCAGGACCGGCCACGAACTCGGTGCCGTCATTCATGCGGATGGCCAGTTGTCCCGACACGTGGTACTGGAAGTGCGGAGCGGTGCAGCTGTCGGTGCCCGCGATGGGCTTCACGTCATTCGCCCAGCGCCAACCGGGCTGGAACACGAGGCGACCCACCTCGGAGTCCCCGATCTTCACGATCTGCGCCTGGCCGTTCGGGAACTCCCTCACCTCGTCGGGTGCCCCGAAGCTGCGATGCTCGGTCTGCTGGGCCACGATTCCTCCCGCTTGTTCGCATGTGGGTCTCGACGCCTGGTATCCTTACTTATCAGTAGGTAAGAGTCAAGGGAATTCTCTGTGGAGGGGTGGCATGGCGGTCCGGCGGTCGGTCGAGCAGGTCGATACCCGCTCGGCCATCCTCGACATCGCCGAGCGGCTGGTTCAGAGCCGCGGTTTCAACGGCTTCTCCTACGCCGACGTGGCCGCCGAGCTCGGGATCACCAAGGCGGCCCTGCACTACCACTTCCCGGGCAAGGCCGAGCTCGGCGAAGCCCTTATTGCCCGGTACGCCCTTCGTTTCGGCGAGGCTCTGGCGGCCATTGACGCCGAGGGTGGCTCCGCTCTGGCAAGGCTGCAGGCCTACGCCGATCTATACCTCGGGGTACTGCGCGACGAGCGGATGTGTCTGTGCGGGATGCTGGCCGCCGAGTACCAGACTCTCTCTGATCCCATGCGCCAGACCGTCGTCCGTTTCTTCGACGACAACCACGCATGGCTGGTGCGCGTACTGCAGGCGGGCCGGACCGAGGGGACTCTCGTCTTCTCCGGGACGCCGGAGGAAGCAGCCCCGATGATCGTCGGAACCCTGGAGGGGGCAATGCTGGTGGCGCGCCCGTACGGGGACGCGGCTCGGTTCGAAACTGTGGCGGCACGTTTGATCGCCGAGTTCACCAACGCTCACAAAGGATCTCGTCAACGGCAGTAGGTCGTGGGCAATATACGAGTTGATCAACAGGATTTCTCGCGACCCAACCACGACTGCCCGGAACGTTTTGTCGCCAGCAGTGACCATTCAGCGCAGATAGCGCATATTCGCGTCAGTTGTCGGGCTGTGCGGATGAGGTTGACCACGCGCAATTGCCGGTTACATTACCCCCCCTCGGTGTTGCCTTCGGATGGCCCCAGCCCGACCGGAAACGTTCACCAGTTCGTGTTGCTTCAGTCCGGCATCTGATGGCCGGAGGGCATGCTGACACCATCGACGAGAACGGCTACGGGTTACGCGTACCAGGCATTGTCATCAGCGCCTACGCCAGGAAAGGCTACATCGACCACCAGACCCTCAGCTTCGACGCGTACGATAAATTTATCGAAGACGACTTCCTCAACGGACAACGCCTCAACCCGGCCACTGACGGCCGACCTGATCCGAGACCCGATGTCCGGGAAGATGAGAAGATCCTCGGCAACCTGATCAACGACTTCGACTTCAATCAGAGCGCACGGCCACCGGTGATCCTGCCGGTTCACCCCAAGACCACGCTGACGGGAACTCCGAAGCCGTCACAGGTGTCCGCAGCCGCGAAAGCTCCGGACAGCGACGGATGACCTTGCCGTCAGTCGTCGTGACTGGCTGGGCTTGTGTCGTGCTCCAGAGAGCCGTGAGGGTCATGACGTTCGAGAGCACCGCTGCTGAAGGGACGCGGCCGAGGTCGCCGAGTACGGTGAGGACGTTGCACCGTTGGTCCTTCAGTTGGGTGACGGATCTGTGCAACTACGATCACGTGTAACGCTTGGTTGAGCTGACAACCCAGATCGGAAGGAACCAGTCGAGTGCCACCACGGTCAGCATACGAGCGGCGGCTGACCGGTCGGAGGCTAGGCGTGCCCTGCGAAGTCTCAAATCCCAGTTCAAAGGGCCATTTTATGAGTGACGCCTTAACCGATACCCCAGGATCGACCGATTTCTTATCCACCGGGCTACCGTGGCAGCCCATGACACCAAAGGGACCCCAGTCGCCCCGAATCAGCATCATCACAGATCGCTCCAATGACGCCTTACGGGTGGCCGCGTTCCAGGTTGGCGCCGTCGTGTCAGCTGCCCGCAACCGTGCCGACTTGACTCAGGAACAACTTGCGAGGGCGACAGGTCTCACTCAGCGGTCTGTATCGTTTATTGAGCTAGGCAACCCCGTTACCGGAGTTGCCGACACCAAGATCGATGCCCTGTTCCGGCATCTCAATCTCCCCATCAATGGGCGCCAGACCCGATTCATCAAGTGGTGGCGTGACAACGGGCCGACGATCTAGCGGGGGGGCTTCGCTGTTTGCTTCCGCTCCGAGTGCGCAGGATCGAGCTGAGCTTCCCCTGCTCCTGGACTTCGCCTGTTACCGCCTCGGTCATCGAACGTTCACAAGGCTGTGACGGCGAGTTCACCCACGTAGGTCATCATGGTTCGGATGCAGGCGCGAGCAGGCCAGTCTTTCTCGTCTCAGCACGTGAACGAGATGCCGCCTCGCCTACGGATCGCGCTTGTGGCACATGACAACCGCAAGCACGATCTGTTGGAATGGGCGCGCTACAACAAGACCTTGCTGGCCGTTCACTCTCTGTTCGCTACCGGCGCGACCGGCAGGCTCTTGCAGTACGAA
>JBELAS010000122.1:0-5100 GCA_049508615.1 Acidimicrobiales bacterium | reverse complement strand
GGCGATCTTGCGCTCGTAGTAGTCGCGTCCAACACCGGCGTGGGAGAGCTGGGAGAAGGCGATGATGTGCATGGCATGGTTGAGTTGACGGTTGCCCCGCGGGTTGAGGCGATGGCGCTTCCGCGGTCCGCTTGACCGAGGCCTTTATGCCGGCTTCTTCGCGCGGATGAAGGCGCTCATGACCTTGCCGTCGACCAGCGCGGTGATCCGATCGGCGTCGATGCCCTGATCGGCCAGGAACGCGTGCGCCTCGTCGCGGTCGAAGACGCGGGTGGGCTGCACGTCGATGTCGGTGAACCCGGCCGCGGTGAGCTTGGCGCGGTATTCGGTCTCCTCCATCGCTCCGGCAAGGCATCCTGCCCAAAGCTCCGCACGAGCGCGTAGTTCTGCGGGGATCGAGCCGCGCACGACGAGGTCGGAGACGGCGAAGCGACCTGCGGGCCGCAGGACCCGGAATGCCTCGTGCAGGACGCGGTCTTTGTCAGCGGATAGGTTGATGACGCAATTGGATATGACGACGTCGACGGTCCCGTCGGGCAGCGGGATGCTCTCGATCTCACCGCGCAGGAACTCGACGTTGGTCAGGCCTGATCGCTGCTTGTTCTGCTCGGCCAGCGCGAGCATCTCGTCGGTCATGTCCAACCCGAGCACCTTGCCCGTCGGCCCCACCCGGCGCGCGGACAACAGCACGTCCATGCCGCCTCCCGAGCCGAGGTCGAGCACGACCTCCCCCGGCATGAGCTCGGCCAGCTCGGTGGGGTTGCCACACCCGAGGGAGGCCTGCAGGGCCTGCACCGGAACCGCGGCCGCCTCGGCGTCGTCGTAGAGATTGCCGCAGACGGCGTCAGTGGGCGCCCCACAGCAGTGGTCCGGCGTCGACAGCACGTGGCGGGCCGCCTGCCCGTACCTCTCCTTCACGATCTCCTTCACGTCGTAGTCGGTCATGGACTCGATCCTTTCGATGTCTTGCGATAGCGGTCGGTGGGTCGACGGACCTGCGAGATGAGTTCCCGAGCATCGATCACCGCGTTGCGCGTGCAGCACTCGGAGTAGAAGAAGCCGAACAGCTCGCGCAGCACGGGGGCGTTGGCGCGGTAACGCAGAAACGTGCCCTGGCGCTCCACGGTCACCACCTCCTCGTTCTTGAGCTTGTCCAGGTGGTGCGACAGGGTCGACGGCGAGATCCCCAGCTCCTGCTGGATCTCGCCGACCACCATGCCTTCGGGGTGGGCGCTCAGTAGCAGTCGCATGATGCGCAGGCGCGACTCCGTCGCCATCGCGGCGAGGATGTCGGCGAACTTCGTGACCGATTGCTCCTCTTCCTGAGGACGCTGGCCTGGGGCCATATTTCGATTATAGCAGAAATATCAAAAGATGACCGTTCCTCTGGGCGGCGTCCTCTCTCGCACGAGGTGACGGCACGGGTGCTTCGGATCGTCGCCTTCGCCCGTCTTCAAGCCAAGGTGGTCGACGCCCACCCGCCGTACCTCGGGGTTCGGTTCGCGTGGCAACGGTGACGAGCCGACCACCGCCGAGCCGCCGCCCTGCCGCCCCGCAGCGTCGTCGCCGGTGGTCGGCTTACAGAGGGCTGTCATCATGGCGAGGATGCGTTCGGGCAGGACGAGCCGGCTATGGGTCGCTCAGGACAGGCAGCGGCCCGCGCCGTCATAGAGTCGCCGCACCGGTGCGAGGGCGTCCCCTACGGGATCGACCGCGTTGCCGGGTCCGATGGCGGGCTCTCCGGGGCATGCCTTGCACCGAGGCCGCCGGGTCCCGACGTCTGCCGCGTCTGCTGCGGGCCTCTCGAAGGGTCTTTCGAGGTGTGCTGGAGCTGCCGCCAGATCGAACGCGGGCTTCGCAGACGGCTCCGCCCGGTCACACCGATCTCCTTGACGACGAGCGATACCGGGCTCTATGCGGCGCTCAAGCAGTACAAGGGGCAGCCCAACTTCATCTCCCGGCGCCAGCAGCTCCGGTTAGCCGGCCTGGTGGGCGCGTTCCTGGAGCACCATGGCGACTGCGTGGCGCCCGACGGATTCGACGTGGTGGTTGTGGTTCCGTCGCTCCAGGTACGGGCGGAGCACCACCCGCTGGCCAGCACTCTCCGAATGGTCCCGCTGGTCGAGCATGCCGTGGTCGACGCCCTGTGCAGTGGGCCGGCCAGGATCGAGCGCAATGTTCCTGCCCGCGATGCCTACAGATGTCGACGCGAACTGGTCGAGAACCGTCGAGTGCTCTTGGTGGACGACACCTACACCACCGGCGCACATCTGCACTCGGCGGTTGCCGCACTCGAGGATGCAGGGACGCGCGCTGTCCGGCTCCTTGTCGTGGGGCGGTACTTGAGCTGGGAGTGGGAGCCGGCTCGGCGTCTGCTCGTGTGGTCGACCCTTTCGGAGAACCGGTGGTCGTCACGGCGCTGCGTTCGCTGTACGGACGCTCGATGAGCCCTTGTGTACGACGATCGCACCCCTCAGTCGCTGGCACCGGCGACGTGCGGCGGGCGACTTCGATACGCGGTTGGCGACACCGGCGGAGTGCGGCGGGCGAAGACGGAGATGGCTTCGCGCATGGTGTCGGCTGGCGACCACGCGCCTCGTGGGGTGCTCTGTATAGTCCCGATAGCCCTGTGCACCGGCAGGTTCCCAGGGAGGTCGGGCTCCTAGAATGGCCAGGCTCCGCGAACGGCCAGACCCCTACGGCCACGCCCGAGAAGGGCGGACCCCAAACCACATGGGAGGCTCGATGACGATCGCTGTCGGTGACCGCTTGCCCGATGTCGAGCTACACATGATGGGCAAGGAAGGGCCCCGGGCCGTGCGTTCGGGCGAGGTGCTTGGGAAGGGCAAGGTGGTGCTCTTCGCCGTGCCGGGCGCCTTCACCCCGACGTGTTCGGATCATCACCTGCCGGGCTTCGTGCTCCAGGCCGAGGATCTCCATGCCAAGGGTGTGGACAGGATCGCCTGCTTGTCGGTCAACGACGCGTTCGTGATGGGAGCGTGGAGCAGGGACCGCCAGGTCGGCGACTCCGTGCTCATGCTCGCCGACGGGAACGGCGACTTCACACGGGCGATGGGACTGGAAATGGACGGAAGCGGCTTCGGTCTCGGCACCCGCTCGCAGCGCTATGTGGCGATAGTCGAGGACGGAGTGGTGACGTCGCTGTTCGTGGAGCCGGGACCAGGGCTGAGCGTCAGTTCGGTCGAGTCGGTGCTGGGCGTCCTCTGACCGAGAGCCAAGAGCGAGCCCGACTCTTGTGGAGCAGGGTGAGCGAGCCGGTGAGCCAGGAAGATGTCACTGCCTAGCCCGTAGGACCGCCTCTACCAGGGCGGGGCCGGGCTCGGCAAGAGCCCGCTCGAGCTGTGTGGTGAACCCCTCCGCGTCGGTGGCCCGGGTGGCAGGCACCCCCATGCCCCGGGCCAGGGCCACGAAGTCGATGTCGGGACGGTTGAGATCTAACATCCCCTTGGCCCTGGGTCCCGGGGTGCCCGCGCCGACTCGACTCAGCTCCCACTCCAAGATCGCGTAGGAGCCGTTGTTGAACACCACGGTGGTCACGTCCAGTCCTTCGCGCGCTTGGGTCCACAGAGACTGCAGCGTGTACATGGCGCTGCCGTCGGCCTCGAGGCTCAGCACCTTGCGATCGGGGCAGGCCAGGGCGGCTCCGGTGGCGACCGGCATGCCCTGTCCGATCGCGCCCCCTGTGAGACACAGCCAGTCGTGTCTCGGTGCTCCGGCGGTCGCCGCGGGGATGAACACGCCGGAGGTGTTCGCCTCGTCCGAGACGATGGCTCCCTGCGGTAGCAGGGCACCGATCGCCGCCGCAGTTGTCTCGGCGTTGAGCACGCCACTCGGTCGTTCGGGACGACGTGCCGTCTGCATATCCTCTCTGTCGGCTCCGCCCCGGGTCCCGTGCGCGCTGAGCGCATCCGCCAGCACCTCGAGCGCGCCGGGTGCGTCGTCGGAGTCCCTGGCGAGCACGTGGACCTCGCAGTCCCCGGGGACGAGGTAGCCGGGGACGTTCGGGTAGGCGAAGAACGACACCGGAGCCGCGGCGTCGACGAGGACCAGGTGCCGCAGTCCCTGGAGCTGGCCGATCGTGAGCTCGGCTAGATAGCCGAGCCGCTCGACGGAGGGAAGCCCAGCGCCGCGCTCCAAGTTGGACGGGAACGTTTCGCATAGCAGCTTCGCCCCTGTGGCCTGGCTCACTCGTTTAGCCGCCATGAGCCCCTTTTCGCGCACGGCGGTCCCGCCGAGCAGGAGCGCGGCCGGTTCACCGGATCCAAGGGCCTTGGCCACCGCGTCCACGACATCTGAGGTCACGACCTCGCGTTCTCGCGGCGTTGCCGGCGCACCCGGGGCTCCGACCTCGGTCCAGGACAGGTCGGCGGGCGCGACGAGTGTGGCGACTCCACCGGGGGGTCCGTAGGCGGCGGCCACGGCCTCGGCGGCGTCGGCCGCGAGTGCCTTTGCCGTCGCCGACACGCGGAACCAGACCGAGACCGGCCGCGCCAGGCTCTCGATGTCGGAGGCGAGCGGGGGGTCGAGGCGCAGGTGATTGGTGGCATGGTCGCCCACGATGTTCACGACCGGGGTGTGGGCACGACGCGCGTTGTGAAGATTGGCGATCCCGTTGCCAAGACCTGGGCCCAGGTGCAACAAGGTCGCGGCCGGGCGACCTGTGACACGGCCGTACCCGTCCGCCGCCCCGGTGACGACCCCTTCGAACAGCCCGAGCACCGCTCGCATCTCCGGCACATCGTCGAGAGCGGCGACGAACTGCATCTCGGAGGTGCCGGGGTTCGTGAAGCACACCTCCACACCGGAGTCGACGAGGGTCTGGATGAGCGCGCGTGCGCCGTTCATCGCGATCGCCGGAAGACGCCGTTCATCTCGCCTCGTCGAAGATGACACCCGGGCCGAGAATGCCGTTCGGGTCGAAGGCGTGCTTGATCCGCCTCATGAGGGACACCTTCACCGGGTCCTCGAACTCACAGAAGTACTCCTTCTTCTCCGTGCCGATGCCGTGCTCTGCGGAGATCGCACCTCCGAGCTCGACCCCGGCACGCAACAACACCCGCAACAGGGAGCCTCGCCGTT
>JBELAS010000121.1:0-5204 GCA_049508615.1 Acidimicrobiales bacterium | reverse complement strand
ATCATCGGCATGTGGCCGCAGCGAGCGAACTCGACCAGCTGGGCGTGCGGGAGAGCGCCGGCCATGCGTCGCGCGGCACGCGGCGGCGTCAAGCGGTCGTGTGATCCCACCACCACCAGCACCGGCTCCTCGATCGATCTCAGGCTGGCGGACAAGTCGAACACGGCAAGCGAAGGGAGGAGACCGGCCCGGGTACGCGAGGAGGTGGCCATATGCAGGGCCTCCACGAAGCGCACCTGTGCCAGCGGTGCGTCACCGCCGAACCCCACCCTGCTCAGCCAGTAGCGCAGATCCTGCGAAGGCAAGGTCCGTACACCGAGGCGCTCCGCGAGCGACGCCACGAGCGCGGACGCAGGTGACGTGAAACGAGCCAGATTGGCCCAACCCGGCAGCGCGACCAACGGCCCGGCCAGGGTCGAGGTGAGGACCAAGCCGCAGATCCTGCGATCCATCACCGACGAGTCCAGCGCAAGCTGCAGGGCGACCATGCCCCCCATCGAGTGGCCCACGACCAGTGCTCGAGAGATGTCCAGCTCTTCGAGCACGGCAACGAGGTCGGCGGTCAGCCGGCGAATACCCGGGGGGTTCACAGCGGCTCCCGCCATGGGCTCTGCGCTTCGCCAGGTCTCTCTCGTCGCGTTCTCGCTCGCTTCGGGCGCCGTAAAGCCCGCGACCCCCGGCTGCGACTCGCCATGACCACGGTGGTCGATGGCGATCACGCGGTACCGGTCAGATAGATCGCGGAACTGGTGAGACCAGATCGACGCGTCGAGCATGAACCCGTGCAGCAGGACCACCGCCGGGCCCGTGCCACCTTCGACAACGTGGATACGACCGCCATCGTCCACGTCGACAAAGTGATGCTGGAGGTCTCGAGGAAGCGTCAGGCCCTCAGATTCGATGTCCTGCTCGGTGACGACCGCGCGCGCGGCATTTCGGTGCCGCAATACCCAGCCCGCGGCGGCAGTCGCGCCGACCCCCAGAGCCAGGGCACTGCCGAAATGGCGGTTGCGCCACGAGGAATTGCCGCTCACGGAGCAGGTTCCTGCGCCTGGGGAATCTTCGCCTTCCGGCTCATCGCAGTGCCGACCGGGTCCCTACCCAGCCGACCGAGCCTGCACATCACGTCGCAGGCTCCTCTGCTTGCGGCCTCTTCGTGTACTCGCGATCGACGACGACTCGGGCGACTCGCGGGCCTATGCCCAAGAGAACCTCGTAGCTGATCGTCCCGAGCACGCCTGCCCAGTCCCAAGCCGTGAGGCGCTCGCCCCCCTGCTCACCGATCAGCACGACCTCATCCCCCACCGACACCTCCGCGCCCGGACCGCAGTCGACCATGATCTGGTCCATGGTGACCGACCCCGCCAGTGGCCGGCGGCGGCCGGCGACGAGCACCGTACCCCCCTCGCTGAAGTAGCGCCTCGGGATCCCGTCCGCGTAGCCGACCGGCACGGTGGCAACGACGGACGGCGTCGGCAGCGCGTACAGGCGCCCGTACGAAGGGCGCTCACCGGCTTCGAGGCGCCGGACACAGGAGACCTCCGCCCGAAGCGAAAGCGCCGGGTGCAGGCCTGTGCATCGGGAGCCTGCCCCGTCCCCCGTACCACCGGCGTGCGCACAGACCTCGGCGAAGGTGTCCTTCAACGCCGGAGAGGGGAGCACGCCGAACAGGGCGATCCCGCAACGCACCATGTCGAGGCGAGACTCGGGGAAGCAGATCGTGGCAGCCGAGTTGGCCGCGTGGGCCAGCGGGGCCTCCGCCCCGCATTGGTGCCGCAGCTCGGAGAACATGCGGAGCTGCTCGACGGTGAAGTCACGGTCCTCCTCGCTCATACCGTCCGCTACCGCCAGGTGGGTCCACAGCGCTGCGTACTCCAGATGGGGCGCCGCGCTCACCGCCTCGATGACCCTGGCGAGCTCCGAGGGGTTTGCTCCCACCCGGTGCATCCCCGTATCCACCTTGACGTGAACTGCGAGCGTGCGCCCCGCGGCCGAGGCCGCCTGCTCGGCTGCCTCCACACCGGCGGGCGAGTAGACGGTCGGGGTGAGCCCGCCCGCCACCACCTCTTGCATCACGTAGGGCGGTGGCTCCGAAAGAACGAGCACCGAAGCACCTATGCCAGCCTCGCGAAGCGCTATGCCCTCCTCCACAGTCGCCACGGCCAGCCAGGTCGCTCCTCCCTCGAGCGCGGCGCGTCCCACGGCGACGGCACCGTGGCCGTAACCGTCTGCCTTTACCACTGCGCAAAGCGCCGCCGGTGACGCGACCTGCCGCAGAAGACGGGCATTGTGCCTCACGGCAGCGAGATCTATCTCGGCCCACACCGGCCTCGACGCTCGACGCGCCGGCGCGACGACCGGGTCGACCGCCTCACCCACGCCGCACCCCCGACAGCCAACGGGCGATCAGGTCGGCCACGTCCCCGGCCACGAGCCCCTCGGCTGGACCGAGCTGCGCACCGCGCGCGTGCACGTGGGCTGCGAACGCGGCCGCCTCGAGAGGAGCCAACCCGCGTGCCAAGAACGCCCCTATCACCCCCGAGAGCACGTCACCGGTTCCTGCCGTGGCAAGCCTCGGCGACCCGGCCACCGCGAGAAGGGCCCCTCCGTCGGGTCGTGCCACGACCGTGGTGGGACCCTTCAGCAGTACCACCGCGCCGCTCGCGGCAGCCAACCGCGTGACATCGCATATGCGGTCCTTTCCCGGTGCCGAACCCGTCATACGAGCGAACTCCCCGTCGTGAGGGGTGAGCACGATGTCGGGGACGATCCGCGAACCGCGTTCTCGGACGACCGTGGCGACGTCCTCAGCGGTGCCCAGGGCGAAGAGCCCGTCGGCGTCGACCACCACCGGCACCGGCGCCTCGGCGACCAGCTGCCTGACCTGCGAGATGCTGTCCGCCCCCCGACCGAGACCCGGGCCGACGACGAGCGCCTTGCACCTCGCGGCCATCTCGAGCGCCGCAGAAGCCCACTGTTCGGCGGGGAGCACCGCGCCAACTGCCTCGGTGACACCGAGCTCGGCGAGGTCGGCTCCCGGCACCCCGAGTCGCACCATCCCGGCTCCGGCCCGGTAGGCACCTCGCGTGCACAGCTCCGCGGCTCCTGTCATCCCCGGGGACCCGGCGACGACGGCGATCGCCGACTGCCACTTGTATGCACAGCGCCCACGTACCGGCAATAGCCTCGGTACGTCCGCATCCTCCACCACCCACAGATGGGCCTTGCTGACGTCGAGACCGATGTCGGCCACCTCCACACGACCAGCCAGCAACGGACCGTCGCCCTGCAAGAGCCCTGGCTTCAGCGCTGCAAAGGTGACTGTGAGGTCCGCCCGGAGCGTCTCATCGCAGGCCTCCCCGGTATCGCCGTTCACTCCCGAGGGGATGTCGGCGGCTAGCACCCGCACCCCCGGGTACACGGCGGGAGCACGATAGGTCCCACGGAAACCCGTGCCGTAGGCGGCGTCGATCACAAGGTCCACCGCCCCAGACGGCCCGATTCGCGAAGGCGCCTCAGCAGCCTCGATTACTTGCACTGCCGCGCCCCGGCGTCGAATCCGCGCTGCAGCCACCCTTCCGTCTGCGCCGTTGTTGCCCTTCCCGGCAATCACCACCACCCGTCGGCCGTAGGAGCCGCCCATCAACCGCAGCGCCCAGGTTGCCAGCGCGGTACCTGCCCGCTCGACAAGGACGGCTTCTTCTACCTCTGCGTGGGCCTCGGCGTCGATCGCCTGCATCTCGGCCACGGTCACCACCGGCTTCACGAAGAGGCTCCATTCCGCTGCGTCCCGACCGCCACGACACTGGCGATGGCCACCAGCTCGGTGTGGGTGAGCGACACGTGCCACGCCCCGACCCCCCGGTGCTCCGCCAGGGCTGCCGCCCTTCCGGCGAGCACAAGGTTCGGAGCTCCGCTTCCGGCCCGGGTCACCTCGATCTCGCGCATTCCCAGCGCGCCGATACCCACCCCGAGGGCCTTCATGACTGCTTCTTTGGCAGCGAAGCGCGCTGCCAGACCGGGAGCTGCGTCCTTCACACGTGCCGCGTCGGCACGCTCGGTATCGGTGAACACGCGCTCTGCCAAGGTTGGACGGCGAGCGATCACACGCCGGAAACGTTCCACATCGACCGCATCGATCCCCAAACCGCGCACGGCGACAGGCACGCCCAGGAACGGTGCCCTGTCATCGCCGCGCGTACCGGTCACCGCGACCACGCAGCAGTCATTCCACCGTGACGGTCTTGGCCAGGTTCCGAGGACGGTCGACGTCGTACCCGTGCGCCCGTGCGAGGTGGTACGCGAAGAGCTGCAGCGGCACGACGTCGACGACGGGCGCCAGTAGGGGGTCCGTGGAGGGGACCCACAGCACTTCGTCGGCCTGATCGGCGGTGTCGTCATCCGAGTCGTTCGCCACAAGCACGATGGTGGCGCCGCGACTTCGCACCTCGGCGACGTTCCCCATCATCTTCTCCCACAACCGCGTCCGAGTCGCCACGCCGACCACCACCGCCCCAGGCTCGATCAGCGCGATCGGCCCGTGCTTGAGCTCGCCGGCGGGGTATCCCTCTGCGCGCAGGTACGAGATCTCCTTCAGCTTGAGGGCTCCCTCCAGTGCCACCGGGTAACCGACGTGGCGTCCTAGGAAGAAGAAGTCCCGTGTCTGCAAGAACCGGCTGGAGACCGCGGCGATGTCGTCCTCGCGCGCCAGCACCTGCTCCACCAGACCCGGTAAGCCTTCGAGATCACCGAAAAGCATCCTGGCATCGGCTGGCGGCATCCGACCGCGAAGCTGGGCGAGGTGCAGCGCAAGCACCTCCAGGGCCACGATCTGCGCCAGGTGGGTCTTCGTGGAAGCCACGCCGACCTCGGGCCCGGCACGCGTGTAGAGCACTCCGTCCGCCTCGCGCGCCATGGACGAGTCGACCACGTTCGAGATGACGAGCACCTTGGCGCTCCACTGGCGCGCCTCGCGCATGGCCTGGAGGGTGTCGACGGTCTCACCCGACTGGCTGACCCCGATCACCAGGGTACGCGCGTCGAGGACGGGATCGCGGTATCGGAATTCGGACGCGATGTCGATCTCGGTTGGCAGGCGGGCCCAGTGCTCGATCGCGTACTTGGCCACGAGCCCGGCGTGGTAGCTCGACCCGCACGCCACGATGAAGACCTTGTCCACCCGCGAGAGGTCTTCGTCGGAGATC
>JBELAS010000120.1:0-5205 GCA_049508615.1 Acidimicrobiales bacterium | reverse complement strand
TCGATGCTCAGCACAGCGGCGAGGCCCACTTCGACGACGGCCGCGGCGAGGCTCGCCAGCGCCGGGATCCGCTGCTCTCCCGAGCCCCTCAGGACCTGCCGCGGCATCGTGGCCAACGAGTCCAGCGCGTAGGCGCAAGCCAAGAGGACTGCTGCGACGGTGGCGCCGGTGAACGATGGCCCCACCCACGCGATCAACGCGGGGCGGGCAAAGACAGCCACGACCAAGCAGAACGGGATTGTGGCTCCTGTCGCGATCCGACTGCCGGTGATCGTCGCGTCGCGCAGGCGCGCACGATCGGCTCGTCCGACGAGAGCTGCGGCGTGTGGGAAGAACTGTTGCGTGGCCGGCCCCTGCACCTTGAACCCGAACGTCGCCAGGTTCTGCCCGACCGAGTAGACGCCCGCGGCCGCGGCGTTGCGGACGATACCGAGGACGAGGACGACGGCATAGTCGCGGAAGCTCTCGGCGGAGCTCCCGACCGCGAACCATCCTGCAGGACGGGCGAGTGTCTTGAGTGTGGCGCGGTCGAAGAGACGCGGGCGTATCGAGAGGTTCGGCAAGAGCCGGCGCAGGAGCACGAGCCGAGCGAACTGCCCGACCAGGCCGAGCAAAACCGTCACCACCCCGAGGAGGACCAGCCCACCGCCCAGCAGCAACACGATCGTCCACGCCACGGCGCGAGCGATCGCCACCGTGATGAGCGTGGTGTTCAGCAGGTCGAAACGTTGCAACGCGACCAGACCTCCACCGAAGGTGTCCATGGGGACCGACACGGCGATGTCGAGGCCCAAGAGCACTACCAGGGCACGTGTCTGGCCCACGAGACCGTGGGACACGTGGACCAGTTGAGGTAGGACTGCAGCGATCCCGAAGGCCACGCCGAGGGCGACGACGCCGAGGCCGGTAAGTGCGAAGAGCGACGTGTTGAGCGTCCGCTCGAGTGCAGGGTCGTCGCCGGCCGCGAACTGCCGGGCGATGTAGGTGACGGTGGCACCCGCGAAACCGACCTCGAGCAGTTCGAGGTACTGGACGATCGACGCCACCAGCACCCAGATCCCGTAGCGCTCGTGGCCGAGATGGTGGGTGAGCAACGGGGTGGTGACCACGGCCACCACCAGGAACACAATAGACAGCACGATGCTCGATACGGTGTTGCGGCCGAACCGCTCCGGTATCTCGGTCGAGCTCATGCGGTAGTGCTGCCCTCGTTCATGGAAGACCTCGTGTGGTCGCGCCGCCCTCGTCCACCTTGTTCATGAGAGACCCCTTGTCCGCCTTGTTCACGAGAGACATAGTGTCGCCCTGTCTAGCGCCCCGGCCGCCTACCGAAGGAGGACCATGAGGGTTGACGTGCTGGAAGCCCCTGATGACGTCGAAGCGCTTGTCCCGGCATGGAGCGATCTCGCCGAGCGCTGCGGTGCGAGGGCATGGGTTTTCCCCTTCTGGATGCTCGGTTGGTGGCGCACGTACCGACCCTCGGCTCGGCTCCAGGTCGTGACGGTGTTCGACCACGGCGAGCTCGTCGCGTTGGGTCCCTTCTGCCAGGTCGGGCCACCGGGCTTCCGTCTCGTCCGCTTCCTCGGCCAGCTGCACCAGCCCAACCGGGTGCTCAGCGCGCCTGGAAGGGAGGACGTCGCGGCGCAGGTGTGGGGCGCGTTTCGGGCGCGGCGCCTCACCCTCGACCTTTACAACCTGGAGGCGACCGAGGGCTACCGGTTGCTAGTGGAGGACCCGAGCTGGGCGGTGTTCACGGCTCCGGCCGACTCCTGCATGCGGATCGGCCTCGACGGCTCGGTCGAGGAGTACTTCGATGCTCGTCCAAGTGTAGCCCGATACCTCGCACGCAGAAGGCGGTCGGCCGAGCGTGACGGTTACGAGATCACGGTGGTCCACGCGCACCGCCCCGAGGAGATCGAGGCAGTGCTCCCCGAGCTGGGTGCCGTCACCGCCACCGCGCAGCGAGACCGGTTCAAACCAGGCGAGCTGGAAACACTCGCGACCGGCGTGCTGCCCGGATCGGTCCGTGCGGTCGCCGAGGCCGGGAGGGTTCACATCACGCTCGTCCGGTTCAGCGGGCGCCCCGCAGCATTCAACTTGGACCTCCTCGGCGGGCACACCGTGCAGTCGCATATGCTGGGGTACGATACCGATCTGCGCCGCTACTCGCCCGGCTATCTGTGCGATGCCGAAGCCCTCCAATGGGCTGCCGAGCACGGCTATCACGAGTTCGACATGGGGGTCGGTGCAGGCGAGTACAAGCGGCAGTGGACCGATGAGGAATACCTGACCCGACGGGTCATCGCAGCGCCCGACCGTCTCCGGCTGGACGTCGCACGGGCAGGTCTCGCGCTGCGCAGGCAGCTTCTGGCTCAACGGACACGCCTCGCCGCGCTGATGAGCAGGCCTAGGCGATGATCGCGCGGATGGTTCTGTCTCTATACCCCTGCATCTGACACGGTGTCGTTTGGCAGATGCGGTGAACCCGGTTTGCGCAAGACCGGATGGGGACTCCGACTGGGCCCTTCTCCGTGCGACTTGCTCAAGGCTCGAAGCGGTACCCGACACCGCGCACGGTACGTACCCAGCGTGGGTGCTCGGGATTTGTCTCGATCTTCCGGCGGACGCGGCGGACGTGTTCGGTCACCGTGCCGTCGTCCTGCCAGTCCGAGGACGAGCCCCATACGTGCGCCAGCAGCTGCTCTCGTGAGAAGACCTGGCGAGGAGAGCGGGCGATGAAGGCGAGAAGATCGAACTCCTTGGCGGTCGTCGGGACCAGCTTTCCCGAGACCTTCACTTCCCGGGCGAGGAGGTCGATCGAGAGCTCCCCAAACTCGAGCAACGTCGAGTTCGACATGTGGCGCCGATTGACGCGACGCAGGACAGATGCCACCCGAGCAGCGAGCTCCGCCGAGGAGAAGGGTTTCGTCACGTAGTCGTCGGCACCCAGTCGAAGGCCAAGCACGCGGTCGGATTCGCCGTCGCGTCCGGAGAGCAGGATCACCGGGATGTCGTTGGTCCGGCGGATCGTCGCCAGAAGCTCGAATCCGTTCTCTCCCGCAAGCATCACGTCGAGGATCACCAGGTCCGCGTGACGATGGGACAGCTTCTCCATGGTCTCGGTTCCGGTGGCGGCGCGCTCGGTCTTGTAGCCTTCCGCCTCTAGCAAGCGGCTCAGCATGCTGCGGACCTCGGGGTCGTCGTCGACCACGAGCAGGTGCGCGCACGGCTTCGGTGTGATTGCGTGCCTTGTTGACGTGGCCGGCTTAGCCACGATTCGTCCCTCTCTCTTCTCGTCCTTCTTGTTGTCCTGTTGATATGTCTCGTCATCGGGCCGCCCAAAGCTGAGGAGAAAATCACGACGGGAGGGTCGAATGTCCCAATTTCGCCCCTTCACTGTTCGCGTTCTTGGGTCGGGCGGATCCTGCAGGCGCCTGTCTTCGAGACGGCGGGGGCTCGTCCGCGCCGCCCGCCTTGCGCCGCGTGCCATACCCGCCGTGAGCGAATGCTCCGTGCCCGTCAGGGTCGACCCTCGGAGGGCAGAGCCCTGAACCTTCGCGTCGCCGCTTAGTGCACTGATGTACTCAACGTTGGCTCCGAGCAGTTGGCTGACGTCGCTCGGTTCGATCCTTCCCGGATCCCCGGACTCGGTGCGAGAGCTCGCATCTGATGGTGCAGGGATCGTGCTGACTTGGTGCTGTGGGCTCGCACCTCGGTACCATGCGCCCGCAATGCCAGCGCCCAATCAGCGCCGTATCCCGGGTGCGACGGTCGCCCGGTTGCCGGTGTACCAACGCATCCTGTTCGAGCTCGTGCGGGGCGGCACCACCACGGTGTCGTCCGAGCAGCTCGCCGACATGGCCCGGGTGAACGCCTCGAAGGTCCGAAAGGACCTCTCGTTCCTGGGATCTTTCGGGACCCGAGGCTCGGGGTACGACGCCGAGTACCTCCTGTCCCAGATCGACCGGGAGCTAGGCCTGGACGGCGACTGGCCCGTCGCCATCGTGGGCATGGGAAACCTAGGCCGGGCTCTCGCCAACTCACCGGGATTCAGCTCACGTGGGTTCCGGGTGGCCGGACTGTTCGACGTCGAGCCGTCGCTGGTCGGGGGCCGCATCCGGGGAGTGTGCGTCCACCATCTCGATGACTTCGAGGAGATGGCGAGCAGCGATCCACCCAGGATCGGGGTGATCGCCACGCCGGCTGCCACGGCCCAGGATGTGGCCGACCGGATGGTGAGGGCCGGAGTGGGATCGGTGCTCAACTTCGCGCCCCGAGTGCTCACCGTTCCCTCGAACGTGCTCCTGCGCTACGTGGACCTGTCGATCGAGCTCCAGGTCATGAGCTTCTACCTGTCGCGTGCCGAGCATCCCGGTTCGGCGGAGGCCGCGTCCCCCCCGCCGCACGTCGTCGGTCTCAGCCCTGGCGGGCCCTCCTAGGGGCCTGCCTGGCATACACGTCCCCGCCCCGGCATCCTGGTAGGCGTGTCGGTAGTCGTCGTGGGGCTGGAGCAGCCCCGTACCCCGCTCGAGCTACTGGAGCGGGTCGCGGTCCCGGAGGAGGCGCTCGGAAAGGCGCTCGGGGCGCTTCGGGACCGTTCCAACCTCTCAGAGGCCGTCATCCTCTCCACCTGCCTGCGCACCGAGCTGTACGCAGTGGTAGAGCGGTTTCACGAGGGTGTAGCCGACCTCCAGGAGTTCCTCGCCAACACCGCCGGGACGACCGTGGACGCCCTAGCCGAGCACGTGACCGTCCTGTTCGACGACGACGTGACCACCCATCTCTTCGAGGTGGCGGCCGGCCTGCGCTCGGCCGCCCTCGGAGAGACCGAGGTGCTCGGCCAGGTGCGACGCGCCGCGGAACGGGCGGAATCCGAAGAAGCCTCGGGTCCCGTGCTGTCGGGTCTGTTCCGCCGTGCCGTGCAGGCGGGACGCAAGGTGCGTTCTTCGACCGCGATCGCCCGGGGTTCGACGTCCTTGTCGTACGTCGCGGTGGAACTGGCCGGGTCGTATCTCGGGGGCTCGCTTCTGGGCAAGCGCGTCGTAGTGGTGGGGGCAGGGGAGATCGCGGACGGTGTCGTCGACGCGCTCGGAGAGCAGGGGGTCGAAGAGATCGTGGTGTCCAATCGTACGACGGCGCGCGCAAGACCGCTCGCCGCTCGCGCGGGGGGCAAGGCGGTGGGGCTCTTCGCGCTCCCGCGCGTGC
>JBELAS010000012.1:0-14270 GCA_049508615.1 Acidimicrobiales bacterium | reverse complement strand
CGCTGGATGGCAACGAGGTCCGGCAGGGGCACGACCTCGTCGAGGTTGGCGAAGCTGAAACGTTCCGGGCTCTTTGACCGTGCAGGCAACGGCCTTCCTCCAAAGTGCGGTGTCGGTCGGTGGGGTCTTGCGGTGAGGGTCGGTAGGTGGGGGTCCTCGTCGATTCGGTGGTGACGGTGCTGCTGGGACTACGGGGTCGGCAGCCACCCGGCAGCAGTTGGTGCCTCGCGACCGCCACCTGCCCGGGCTGCTGCACTCGGGTCATGCGGTGGACCCGGCGGCGGCCGGACCCTCACGGCAGACCGGGCGGACGTCGGGTCGATGGGTTCTGGTACGGAACCTGCGAGGTGCCCAACGGAAACTGGACCGGGCAGATGCAATCAGGGCGCGCGGCATTAAGCCGTCGAATGCGGGGTGACGCGAAAAAAGGGCACGGCAACCGAATAGCATACGCGAGAGCGCGGCAAAAAGCAACCCCTGGTTGGCGCCACGAACAGGCTAGGGAAATGCCGGGTCTCCGTCAACCACCTTCGGGGCCTGGGGGCGCCGGCAGGCGCCCACCGTGCTCACTTCACCTCGACGGTGGCACCGGCCTCCTCCAGCTTGGCCTTGGCCTTGTCGGCGTCGGCCTTCGACACCTTCTCCAGCACCGGCTTGGGTGCCGAGTCGACCAGGTCCTTGGCCTCTTTGAGACCGAGGCTCGTCAGAGCCCGGACTTCTTTGATGACCTGGATCTTCTTGTCCCCGGCATTGGCCAGGACCACGTCGAACTCGGTCTTCGCCTCCTCGCCGGCCGCGGACTCTGCGCCGCTGCCTACCGCGGGCGCGGCAACCATCGCGACAGGTGCCGCAGCCGTCACACCGAAGCGCTCCTCGAAGTCCTTCAGCAGCTCCGAGAGCTCGAGGACGCTCAAATTGGCGATCCCGTCGAGGATCTCAACCTTGGTCAGGGTCTTCTCAGCCATCTCCACTGTTCTCCTTCTGGGTCTGGGCCTTCTCGGTCTCGGCGGTCTCTGCGGTGGCAGCCACGGCTGGCGCGACGCCGCCCTCTGGGGCCTGCGCAGCTGCAGGCGGTCCCTCTTCCACGGTTTGCGGCGGTCCGCCACGCTCGTCGATCAGTGCATGCAGGCCACAGGCGAGGTTGCGGGGGAGGGCCTGGAACAGACCTGCGAGCTGCCGTAGCGGGGCAGCCATCGCGCCGGCGACCCTCGCCATCAACATCTCACGCGAGGGCAGGTCGGCCAGACGGGCGAGGTCCTGGGCCCACCGCGGTGATCTCTCCCGAGACGAAGGCGATGCCGGTGGGCCCCGACAGCAACGGGTCTAGTAGCTGGTGACGGCCGCCTGCGACCGCCAGCCTCACCAGCGTGTTCTTGTAGACCTTGTACTCGCCTCCGGCAGCTCGAAGCGCGTGGCGCAGCTCGGCCATCTCGCTCACGGTGAGGCCGCGGTACTCGGTGAGGACGGTGGCCGCGGCCTCGTCGAGGCGCCCACGCACCTCATCGACCACTGCGATCTTCTCGGGCCTCGGGCTGTCCATCTTCGGCTCCCCTGCTGAGCGGTGCGCCTCGGCGCACCGACCTGGTGCGCCTCCGGCGCAACCGTCATGGCCGTCACCGCGGCCACCAGGCAGGGACCCGAAGGCCCTGAGGTGGAACGTGGTCGTCGCCTCGTCAGGTGGACCTAGGGCCCCTTCGGCACCGGTGGCGCAGCCGGAGATCTACGGCGACGGCTCTGTCTCGATTCGCAGCGAAGCCTACAGGATGCACGGTTGGGGCACGACGAACCGACCGGAGCGTGGCACGAACCGCCGTCGCTGCGTTTCCGGCGCCGGATAGTTACGCTGGGTCGACCTGTGCTAGCTGTCCGTAGCGTCGTAGCGAACGCTGCTGAGGCGGGACCCTTCTACGCCGGTGTGGCCAGTTCCTCGACCTCGCGGGCCCGGGTGGAGTCGATTTGGATGCCCGGCGACATCGTGGACGCGAGGGTGACCGAACGCAGGTAGCGCCCCTTGGCGGCTGCCGGCTTGGCCCGCACCAACTCGTCGATCACCGCGTGGAGGTTGTCCAGCAGTTGCCCGCGCGAGAACGAGACCTTGCCGATACCGACATGGATGTTGCCGACCTTGTCGGTCCGGTACTCGACGCGTCCGCCCTTGAATTCGGCGACCGCCTTGCCCACATCGGTGGTCACGGTGCCCGTCTTGGGGTTGGGCATAAGGCCGCGGGGTCCTAGCACGCGCCCGAGCTTGCCGACTTGGCCCATGAGGGCGGGCGTGGCTATGGCAACGTCGAATTCGAGAAAGCCGCCTTCGATCCGTGCCACAAGGTCGTCAGCGCCGACGACTTCGGCGCCTGCCTCGCGAGCGGCCACTGCATCCTCGCCGGCGGCGAAGACGATGACGCGGGTGCTCCGACCGGTGCCTGCGGGAAGGCTCAAGGTCCCTCGCACGATCTGGTCCGCCTTGCGGGGGTCCACCCCCAGCCGCACGGCCAGCTCGACCGTCTCGTCGAACGAGGCGGTGGCAAAGTCCTTCAGGAGGTCGACAGCCTCCGCCGGCGAGTACAACCGTTCCCGGTCGAACCGTTCGAGGGCCGCCGTGTACCTCTTTCCTCTATGCACGTCGGGTTCCTCTCTCCTTCTTGTGCCTGTCTTCTTCTCTTCTTCCTGCTACTCGTTGCCGCTGTGCTGCCACTCAGCGGGTGACGGCGACGCCCATCGAACGCGCCGTGCCCTCTACCTGGAGCTTGGCCGCTTCGAGGTCGTCAGTGTTGAGGTCCGGCAGCTTGACTCTGGCGATCTCGGCGACCTGAGCGGGTGTGATGCTCCCCGCCTGCTCACGGCCGGTGGCCGTGGCCCCCTTCTCCACACCGGCCGCCTCCCGGATCAACACCGGAGTGGGAGGGGTCTTCAAGACGAAAGAGAACGAGCGGTCCTCGAAGATCGTGATCTCGACGGGCACGATCTGACCGCGCTGGTTCTCTGTAGCTGCGTTGTACTGCCGGCAGAACTCCATGGTCTGCACGCCGTGGGGTCCTAGCGCGGTGCCGACCGGGGGCGCGGGCGTGGCCCCCCCGGCGGGGAGCTGGATCTTCACGACTGCCAGAGTCTTCTTCTTCGGCGGCACGGGGCGGTGACCTCCTGTCGGACCTGTCGGACCTGCTTAGAGCTTTGCTACCTGGCTGAACTCGAGCTCGACCGGGGTCTCGCGGCCGAAGATGTTGACCAACACCTTCAGCTTGAGCTGGTCCTCGTTGATCTCGTCGATTTGGCCCGAGAAGTCGGCAAAGGGGCCTTCGCGTACACGCACGGTCTCGCCGACCTCGTACTCGAGCCTGGGCCGGGTCTTCTTGGCCGGCTCGGGGCCGCCTTCCACCTTCACCTGCAAGATACTCTCCACCTCCCGACGCGACAGGGGAGTGGGCTTCGTCCCCGGGCCCACGAAACCGGTGACGCCCGGCGTGTTGCGGATGACCGACCACGAGTCGTCGTCGAGATCGCATCGGGTGAGCAGGTAGCCGGGGAACACCTTCTTCTGGACGATGACCTTCTTGCCGCCCTTGAACTCGACGACGTCCTCCATGGGAATGACGACCTCGAAGATCCGGGCCTCCATGTTCATCGACACGATTCGGCTCTCGAGGTTCGACTTCACCTTGTTTTCGTACCCGGCGTAGGTGTGCACCACGAACCATTGGCCCGGCCGGTCGTAGGGGCTCTCGACAAAGACCTCGGGTTTCTCTTCGAATTCTTCGAATTCACCCGGCGCCGCGTGAAGCTCTCCCGCCCCAACAGGCTCGACACCGGCCTCCAAAACGAGGTCGTCCTGCTCGCCTGAGGAGACTCCCGAGAAGAGGTCGTCCTGCTCGCCGACGGAGGCTCGAGCGACGAGGTCATGAGCAATGACGTCCTCGTCGGTCACGCCGACTTCGGTAAGAGTGCCCTCTTCCGTGCCACCCTCTTCCGTGCCACCCTCGTCCGTGCCGGTCGTCTCCGCAGCAGAGCCGGTGGGCACGGTGTCTGCGTCGTCAAGCGCAGACGCGGCCAACTGGGCAGGGACCCGACCCGGATCAAGATAAGGCACACCCGAAGAGCCGGTGGGCACGGTGTCGGCTTCGGGTTCGGAACCCCCGGGCTCCGTGGAGATCTCGCTCATGACCTGCGTCTCACGACTTGAAGAGGAAGATCACGGCGTGCGAGAACGTGTAGTTCAAGACGAAGATCAGGGACACCAGCAACACCAGTGTGATGAAGACCACGGTTGCCGAATTGACCACTTCGGGGCGCGTGGGCCACGCCACCTGTCGCAGCTCGGAGCGCACCTCCCGGGCGAATTCCACCACCCGGCCGGGGGCGGACATCTCCGGTTGCACCTGCGGGCGGGTCTTCGGAGGTGCCGTGCGCCGGACCGCGGGAGAGCCATCGGCCTCTACTTGGCCCTGGCGCTGCATTATGCGCTTCATCTCTCGGTTCACGGCTTCGCACGCCTTTCGACTGCGCACCTCTTGGCGGGAAGGTGGCAGGGCAGGAGGGACTCGAACCCCCAACCGCCGGTTTTGGAGACCGGTGCTCTACCAGTTGAGCTACTGCCCTCCGGCAGCTCGGGCACCACTACCCCTCAGCCGGCCTTCGGGGGCCCAATGAAGGAGGTTACCTCGTTCCTGGCGCCTTCGGCGCCCCGGGGTGACGCCCCAACCGCTTAGCGGGTCTCCTTGTGGAGGGTGTGGCGACGGTCCCACCGGCAGTACTTGTTCACCTCGATCCGCTCCCGATCATTCTGCCGGTTCTTCATCGTGATGTAGTTGCGCCGCTTGCACACCTCACATGCAAGGGTCACCTGCACGCGCTTCTCGTTCTTCGCCATCGTTGCTCCTGCTCCTGCTCTTCTCTCTGCACCTTGGACGAGAGACCCCGTACGGGGCCCCAACCCCACCCTTCTCCAGACGGCGGGTGCCCCAACCCCACCGCTGGCCGTCGAACCAGTCCTCCTATCGGTTCACGGCTTGTAGCGGCGGCGGGACTCGAACCCGCGACCCCACGATTATGAGCCGTGTGCTCTGCCAACTGAGCTACGCCGCCGTGGGTGAGCCCCCTGTCGGAATCGAACCGACGACACCAGCCTTACCATGGCTGTGCTCTGCCGACTGAGCTAAGGGGGCCGGCACGGCACTTGCTGCAGCGTCGCAGCTTACCGTCCCCTGCCCACCCGGCCGAAGCGCTGGCTCGCCGGTACCATCCCCCCGATGCAGGTCCGCTTGGCACATGCGGGCGACGTCGAGGCAATCCGCCACATCTACAACGCGGAAGTGACGGGATCGACGGTCACCTTCGACCTCGAGCCGCGCAGCGTACGCGGCCAACGTGCCTGGGTCGCTCGGCACCAGGGAGCACATCCAGCGCTGGTAGCCGTGGAGGGTTCCCAAGTGTGCGGCTTCGGCTCGCTGTCGCCGTTTCGCGACCGTGCCGCCTACACCACGACGGTGGAGGACTCGGTGTACGTCGACTCGGGCTGGCGCGGTCACGGGATAGGCCGCATGCTGCTGGAGGAGCTGATACGCCTGGCGACGGACCAGGGCTTCCACACGGTGATCGCCAGGACCACCGGTGACAACGCCCCTTCCATCGCCCTGCACCAGGCCTGCGGGTTCACCCTGGTGGGCATAGAGCGCGAGGTCGGCCGCAAGTTCGGTCGCTGGCTCGACGTCGTCACCCTCCAAAAGATGCTCTGATCATGCACGGGTTGGCAAGCGTGGCACCGGCCACGAGCCGACTCCTCGCCCGTCGGTGCACGTCCGGCGACAGACCTCTGAACCCGGTCGGCCCTGTTAGCGGTACTGAGAGTCTCCTCAAGCGCTTGCGTAGTCGAGATCGGGCGCGGGCTCGTCACTCGACCCGTCGCCGCGCCGGCGCCAACGGGGGAGAAGGCGTTCGCGGTCGAACGGGGTGAGCGGAACCGTCAGGATCCCGAGACACACGAGCAGTGCGAGGGCCACGCTCAAAGGGTTGGCGTGCAGCAAGTCCCATACCAGCTGCCGGGCGCCTGGCAAGCCCAGGAATGCCGACGAGACGGACAGCCCGATGATGAGCGAACGGATCCTCCCGGTCGCCACCGGGGTGAGAAGGAGGAGACCCCACGACAGGTACCACGGTTGGACCACCGGGCCGAGGATCACCACGAGCAGCATCGTGAACCCCATGGCGCGCAGGGCACCGTCCTTCTCGCAGCGCAGCAACAGCCACACCCCCACCACTGCCGCCGCGCCGAGCCCGAGGAAGCGCGTCACCGACAGCATGCTGTGAAGCGGGATCCCCACCCCCACCAAGTGCGCGAGACCGGTGAAAAAGATGCCCAGACCCGTCGCCGGCGCTACCCACGAGCGTACGGTTCCGGGCGTTGCCAGGTTCAGCACCCAGCTCCACCCGAGACCCGTGACGAGAGACAGCGCCCCCATCACCGCCGCCGCCGCCAACCCGGCCGTGACCACAGGACGCACCCGGGCGCGAAGCGGCAGGCCGGTGCCGGTCCATTCCCAGGCGATGTAGACGATACCGAGAGCGGCTGGAACCTTCACCGCGGCCGCCAACGAGCAGAGCACGATGCCGGCCACGGGTCTACCGCGTTTGGCCACCGCCAAGGCGGAAAGCATCAGGCCGAGCATCAGAGCGTCGTTGTGGGCACCCCCTACGAGATGCAGGATCGTCACCGGGTTGAGCACCGCCAGTGTGAACACGTACGCGGCGTCACGTCCCATGCTGCGAGCCAGGGTGGGAATGCTCAGCGCGATGAGCCCCACGCCTGCGAGCGCGAGCAGGCGCAGCAGCACCAGATTGGGTAGCTCGTGATGAAGCGAGATGCTGGTGAGGAATCCGTCGAGCTGCATGAACAGAGGTCCGTAGGGCGCGGGCGTGTTCAGCCAGAGCTTGTCCACCAACGCCACCGACGGAGCTCCACCCAGGACCCCGGGGCCGTAGTGGTAGGGGCTTATGTGATGGCTCATCATCTCGCCCTGGGCCACGTAGCTGTAGATGTCGCGGCTGAAGAGAGGAGGCGCGAGCAACAGAGGCAGCGCCCACAGAGCGAAGACTCCCACCAGCTTGCGCACAGGCACTCCCTGCAGCTGCGAGGTGGTACGTATGAGGCTGTACCAGGCGCGCATGAGGAGCACCAGCCCTCCGTAGACAGCCACCAGTCCGAGGAAGAGGCCATGCGCCGAAGGCGTCGCCCCCGAGGCGGGCACTCCGAAGAACCATGCGCCGGCCTCCTTCAACACGAAAGGCGAACGCTGCTGGGAGACTCCGGCGGTGATGGAGGTGACTGCTATGCATCCCAGGATCGCCGGCCGCACGAGAAGGCGTGACCCGTCGCCGGCGACCGAAGCGGGAGGGATGTCGGGACCGACGAGAGCGCTAAAGGGCCAGCGCGACCGCACGGCATCGTCCCACTCGGTCAAACGGTCGACGACCCTCACCGCGGCGGGCGTGGCCACCAGGCGACGAGAGGGCCTGCGGACCAGGCGGTCGAAGAACCCGCGAAGGTCGGTCTTCGTCGCTCCGCCAATCACCGCGGCCCCATCAGCTCGGACTTGGTCCCCAGGATCACGTGGGCGGCTCGGCTACCCCGCAGGGCCGGCCCGTCAACGAACTCCTGCCAAAGGCGGGAAGATCCTCGTAACGGCATTGTAACGAGGTGCCGTCCAAAGGCAAGTCGATGGGGTGACATGGTGACATTCGAGTGGGCCGGGAAGGATTCGAACCTTCGTAGGCAATGCCGGCAGGTTTACAGCCTGCTCCCTTTGTCCGCTCGGGCACCGACCCGGACCGACGTTACCGCCACGACACCTCGACCGCTGAGACGGCGGGTCGCCATCCTCAGCGCACAGACGTAGCCAGCTAATGCCGAAGCGATCCGCGATCGGCGAGGCCACTCAGCGTTTCGGGCCACGCACGACACGCAGCACTAGGGTGTCGCACATGCCGACGTTCGACGTCGTTTCCGAAGTGGACATGCAAGAAGTCCGCAACGCAGTGGATCAGGCCAACCGAGAGGCTGGGACGCGCTTCGACTTCAAAGGAACCGACTCCTCGGTCGAGCTCGGTGCCGGGGAGCTGGTTCTTCACTCGACCACCGAGGATCGGCTGCGCGCCCTTCACCAGGTGCTCGAAGAGAAGCTCGTGCGCAGGCAAGTGTCGCTCAAGGCTCTCGAGGACAAGAAGGTCGAGGAAGCCGCGAAGGGAACGGTCCGCCAGCACATCGCGATCCACGCGGGCATCTCCGCCGACAACGCCAAGCGCATCAACAGGTTCATCAAGGACATGAACCTGAAGGGGGTCTCCTCGCAGACTCAGGGTGACCAGGTTCGGGTGTCCTCGAAGAAACGCGACGACCTACAAGGGGTGATCCAGGCGCTCAAGGAGGGGGACTTCGGCATCCCCCTCCAGTTCACCAACTTCCGCGACTGACGCGCTCTCGACATCGATCTGCCCCGGGTCCGAGGCAGCATCCTTCCGATCGACGGCGAAAGTCTGTGCTGCGCGAACGGTCACCGCCTGCAGGGTGGCAACCTGTGCGATCTCCCCCTCGCTCTGCTCATCGGCCGGCGGGCGATGGCGGAAGAGCTGCTCGAAGAACAGGAACTTCCCGATCCAAAGCACCCCGTAGGCACCCAGGTTCCCGCCCAGGACGACCACGGTGTGCCCGAAGTGGTGGAGGTGGTGCGAGTCGCTGAACCCGTGGGCCAGGGAGGCCGTCCAGGTGGACAGCGCCAAGCCGGCGAACGAAACAAGCCAGAACGGCAGGACCTCCTTCACCAGGTGCGATCGTCCCGACTTGCCCCACGCCCACCGGCGGTTCAAGTAGTACGAGGGGACTGTTGCAACGGCGTTGGCAAAGATGGCGCTGGGTACTTCCGACCACAGGTGGACTACGCCGAACACCAGGCCCAGGATCCCGAGAGACACGGCGGTCGAGACCACCGACACCATCGTGTAGCGGAACATCTTCTTGCCGGAGGGTGTCTGGTACACGCGCCAAAGGCGCTCGAAGCTCGCCGAGAGCGGGAAAGGCATCCGTTTCACCTTACCCCCGCAGCATCAGGAACGGACCTCGAGGGCGAAGCTCTAAGCGGTTTCTCAGGAATGACCCTGGAGAGCGTTTGCCCTGGACAGCTTCCCGAGCCACGAAGCGCTCGGTCTTGGTCGCCGTTCGAAGCTCCGCCGGTCGACCTCCACCAGGCCGAAGGTCGGGCCGTACCCGAGCACCCACTCGAAGTTGTCCAGAAGGCTCCAGTAGATGTACCCGCGAACGACGATCCCATCGTCGATGCACCGGCGCAGGCCCGCGAGAGCCTGGGTCACGAACGTGATCCGCTCGGAGTCATCGGCCGTGGCGATCCCGTTCTCGGTCACCACGATCGGCGTGCCGCCTGTGACCTCGCTCGCCCTGCGGACGGTCGCCTCCACGGCCTGGGGCCAGTACTCGTAGCCCATCTGGGTCACCTCCACCCCGTCTTCGGGGGGCAGCATCCCCGCCGGACCCATCCGCGTGCGGCTATAGGTCTGGACCCCCACGAAGTCGTCTCCTGCCGTCGCCTCCAAGAACACGTCCTCCATCTCGTGCCTGGCTCTCTCGAGGTTGTGCTCTCCGCCTTCGACTGCCTGATAGTCCGCCATGAAGAGCGTGAGGCCGACAGGGAACTCGCCGGGACCCGAGCGAAGAGCGTCCGTCGCCAACCGATGTGCGCGACACAGCGCCTCGGTCACCGCCTGGTGGCGCACGCCGTCCTGGACAGCGGGAGGGAAGATCCCGAACCGGTATCCCATGAACGACACGATGTTCGGCTCGTTGATGGTGCAGCCCCAGCCGACAAGGTCTCCGAGATGGGAAACGATCCGCTCACAGAAACGGGCGAAGGCCTCCGGGGCACCTGGCGCCTCCCAACCTCCGCGCCTCGAAAGCCAGAGCGGGATGGTGAAGTGGTTGAAGGTGACCACGGGGACCAGCGCGCGCTCGTGGCACCGGGCGCACATCGCCCGGTAGTGGTCGAGCGCCGCCAGTGACCATTCACCGTCCTCCGGCTCGACCCGGCCCCACTCCACGGAGAACCGATACGCCCCGAAGCCGAGGGAGGCAACCAGGTCCACGTCCTCGGGCCAACGGTGCCACGAGTCGCAGGCATCGCCACTCGGCTCCGCGCACGGGGTGGACTTGGCGTGCTCGAACTCCCACCAGTCGCTGTTCAGGTTCTGTCCCTCCACCTGGTGGGCGGCGGTGGCCGCCCCCCACACGAACCCCTCGGGAAAGGTCACTGCCGGCATCTCCGACACCGTACCTGTGGGCAACCGTGGTGATATTCGCGGACAACCCGTGAGTACCTGGAAGGATGTACCGATGGGCGAGGCGCTGGACTCCTTGGTGAAGCTGCTCGACATCGAGCCGATCGAGGTCAACATCTTCCGGGGTGTGGGTCCCGACGAGCGCCGCCAGCGCATCTTCGGGGGCCAAGTAGCCGCCCAGTCGCTCATGGCGGCCGGGCGCACCGTGGCGCGGGGCCGGGCGCACTCGCTTCACACGTACTTCTTGCGGCCTGGCGACCCGAACGCCCCGATTCTCTACGAGGTCGACCGCATCCGCGACGGCCGGTCGTTCACCACACGACGGGTGGTGGCCATCCAGCACGGGGAAGCCATCTTGAACATGGCGACGTCGTTCCACGTCGACGAGGAAGGCCCTCTCGTCCATCAGGTGCCCATGCCCGAAGTACCTCCGCCCGAGGAGCTGACGCCGCTCTCGGAGCGACTCGAACCCTTCCGGGACCAGCTGGCCGATTGGTTCGCGCGCCCTCACCCCATCGACCAGCGTCACGTCGGCGAGCTGCCGTGGATGGCCCACGAGATCCGTGAGCCTGTCCAGCGGCTATGGATCCGCGCTGACGGCACGCTCGGAGACGATCCGTTGCTCCACGCGTGCGTGGCGGTCTACGCCTCTGACATGTCGCTGTTCGACACGATGCTGGCGCCACACGACGTGCAATGGGACGCCACCGAGTTCATGGGAGCCAGCCTCGACCACTGCATGTGGTTCCACCGGCCGTTCCGGGCCGACGAATGGCTGCTCTACGACATGGACAGCCCCAATGCCTACGGGGCGAGGGGCCTGGCTCGTGGTTTCTTGTTCGCCCGCGAGGGGACGCTCGTGGTCTCGATGGTCCAAGAGGGCCTGATGCGTCTCATCCGCCGCCCTTCACCTTGAAACGGCCGCTCTCGCGCCTGCGCACCACGGTTCCGGGGCTGCCCGGGCGGGCGGTCAGCGGTCGTCGATCGGCACGTATTCGCGCTGCTCTGCGCCCGCGAACACCTGTCGTGGACGGACGATCTTGGTGTTCTGTTCGAGCAGCTCCTGCCAATGCGCAAGCCATCCGGAGGTCCGGGGGATGGCGAATAGGACCGGGAACATCTCCAGGGGAAAGCCCATCGCCTGATAGATGAGCCCCGAGTAGAAGTCGACGTTCGGGTAGAGCTGGCGGCTCGTGAAGTACTCGTCTTCGAGCGCGATCTCCTCCAGCTTCAAGGCGATGTCGAGAAGCGGGTTCTTGCCGGTCACGGCGAACACCTCATCGGCAGTTCGCTTGATGATCTTGGCCCGAGGGTCGTAGCTCTTGTAGACACGGTGGCCGAACCCCTGCAGGAGCCCGTGGCCGGCCTTGACCGACTTGATGAACGCGGGCACGTTCTCGGTCGACCCGATCTCGCCGAGCATGCGGATCACGGCCTCGTTGGCTCCTCCGTGGCGGGGACCGTAAAGAGCCGCGCACGCGGCCGCACAGCACGAGTACGGATCGGCGTGGGAGGATCCCAGGATCCTCATTGCAGTCGTGGAACAGCTCTGCTCGTGGTCGGCGTGGAGGATGAACAGGATGTCGAGCGCTCGCGCCAGGGCGGGGTTCGCGTCGAAGCGGGGCTCGGCCACCTTCCACATCATCGCGAGGAAGTTCGAGCAGAAGTCGAGAGAGTTGTCCGGGTAGACGAACGGCATTCCCACGCTGAAACGGTGCGCAGCCGCGGCGAGGGTCGGCGTCTTGGCGATCAGCCGGACGATCTGGCGGTGCCGGGACTCGGGATCAAAGATCTCCTTGGCCTCGAGGTAGAAGGTGGACAGCGCCGCCATCGCTGACACCAGCATTCCCATGGGATGTGCGTCGTAGTGGAAGCCCTCGAGGAACCGCTTGCGTACGTTCTCGTGGATGTAGGTGTGGTAGGTGACCTCATGGCGCCACTCGTCGAACTGCTCGGTGGTGGGAAGCTCGCCGTGCAGCAGCAAGTAGGCCACCTCCAGATAGGTCGACCGTTCGGCGAGCTCCTCGATCGGATAGCCGCGGTAGCGCAGGACACCCTTCTCCCCGTCGACGAAGGAGATGGAGCTCTCGCAGGTGGCGGTGGTGGTGAGGCCGGGGTCGTAGAACCAGATGCCCGGCAGGAGCTTCTGCCACTGGCTGGCCGCCACCGCTCCCCGGCGGATCGGGATCTCGAGCTGGTTGCCCGTCCGGTTGTCGATGATGGTGATGCTCTCTGCCACGACGCTCGGGCCCTCCTGTCACGTTCCGATCGATCCTACGGTGCTCGGGGTGCCACGGTCACTTTGCGGCTGCTCCGGCCTGCGAGCTCAGCCTTCCCTCGGCCTTTGTCCCTGAGCTGCTTCCCGGGTTCTGTCCCCGATTTCCTTCCCTCCCGCGTTCTCGGTGTCGCCCGTGGGCCCGCCGGCGCACGGGTGACCTTCTCGATCACAGGCGCCGACATCGAGGCCGAACGGCTGGGGTCGCCCGAATAGACAGCGGTGATCGCGTGCGTGCCGGCAGCCGGGTACGACACCGAGCAGGTCGCCTGCGCACGGCTCACCGGCCGGGCGGCACAAGCAACGATCGGCGAGCCGTCATCGTCGAACGCGACTGTCCCGGTGGCCGCTGGTAGCCCCGCCAACGACACTGACAGACTTACCATATAGGTTACCCTCTGGCCCACCGCAACCGAGCTCGCCGACGGCAGCACCGACGTGACCGTGACCGCCCTGTCCACCGCCACCGGAAGCGACAAGACGGCGGGACTTGCGGGCATTGCAGGCGCGGTGGCGACAACGCGCAGGGTGTAGGAGACCCCGGGGGCGACCAGGAGTGCCGGAAGTTCCAGCGCGACCGACGTGCCAGAGGCGAGGTCGACCGTCCTTCTGAGAGAAACGGCGGTCGACGCGCCTGAGGAGGAAGCGCCGCTCTGCTCTCCGGGGGAGGCGACCGAGGCCATCACCTCTACCCCGTGCTCGTCCACGTTGCCCTGGTCGGCCACTACGACGTGCACGCGTAGTTCAGCAGTCGGCGGGACGAGGACGCCGCCCGACGCGCCCTGCGACGGCGCCGGCACCGTGACGGCGTCGACAATCGCGAGACTGTGAGCCGTCGCAAGCGTGGGCGACCCGGTCACGGCCGCTACGAAGTCGCTCAGGGCACCAGGCGCCCAGATCGACGGATCCGGTACCCATGTCGACGCGGCAAGCCGGGCAGAACCCGCTGATCGGCCAAGGGACTCCCGGCAATCCGCCCACAAAGCGTCGTCCGATTCGAGCGCGACCCCCACCGACCCCATGGCTCCGACCGCGGCCGCCTCGTCACCGGCTCCCGTCCCGGTGCCGGTCTTGCCGCCGAGCACTCCCTCCAGGGCTTTGCTGAGGTCCGCGGACGCTCGCGCTCGTCCGTCGATGGACCGCGCGCAATCGGAACCCGCTGTCGCAGCGGGAGCGGGAGGTGTGATCGCATCGAATTGACGCGCCAGGACCTCGCTCGAAGAGGCCAGCGCGTCAAGGTCCGCGAAGAAGCTGGCTCGGTCGAGGGTCGGCCCGTTTCGCAACAACGTCACCAGGTCGGTGGCAGACGAGTCCGACCGAGCAACCAGAGGTGCAGCCAGAGCGGCATAGCCGCGATCTACCGTCCTGCGGTACGAACCGGACGCGCGAGAGATCTGCGACACTGTTCCGACTGCCAGGACGACCACGATGGCCGTGACGCCGGCGAGGGCGAGGACCGGGACCAGTCTCCGCTTGAGCGCGCGCCGCCGCCGGAGCCGACGCCGCTGCCCGACCATTCGAGCACCTTAGAGCGTGCATCATCGACGGCCGACCCGTTACCCTCCACCAGCCGCCGCTCGGTCCTTGCATTCCCACGACTCCCGGTCGTGTACGGCTTCGGGGGCACCGGACCCCGAAAGGACCTCCGACAGGGCCGATCGGG
>JBELAS010000119.1:0-5230 GCA_049508615.1 Acidimicrobiales bacterium | reverse complement strand
GACCGATCCCGGCACCCCCACCGCCCATTCCAGTCCGGACAACCCCGCAGCTACCGACCGCCGCGCCACGACCGGGAGCCTCGTGGCCCCCCCCGCCCGGACCGCCGCCCCCCGCACCTCGACCCAGTCGAAGCAACGCCCCAGGCTCGCCACCACCCCCGAGAACCCGCCGTCGGCGACGAGCAAGTTCGAACCCTGGCCCAAGACGAGTACGGGGACGGGCCCACCTGCGACAGCGAGGGCTCGTTGCATCACGCGCAGGTCCTCGAACGAGTCGATCTCGACCGAGAGAGCAGCACGACCACCCACCCGGTAGGTCGTGCGAGCGCCGAGCGGCGCGTCACGCACGGCGCGCCTCCCGAACGAATCCGCCAGCCCCTCGATAGCCGCCGCGAGGTACCTGTCGCCGGCCTCCGATGGCCCCGAGCCGCTCACCACGTGTCCGCCGCCTGCATCTCGTCGGGAAGAGTGGTCAGGTCGCCAGCTCCCAGAGTGAGGCAGAGATCACCCGCGCGCAGCGCGCGTCCCAGGTGCTCGCGCAACTCGGGCCGGCCCTGGACGTAAGCCACATCCAGCTCCGGATGAGCCCGAGCAGCGGCGTCAGCTACCAGTCGCCCGGTGACACCGGGAAGTGGCTTCTCCCCCGCGGGAAAGATGTCGGTGACGATCACCACGTCGGCATCGGTGAACGCGTCGGCGAACTGCGCCCCGAGCGTCGCGATCCGGCTGTAGCGGTGGGGTTGGAAGACCACCACCAGCCGCCGCGCCTCGAGCGCCCGGGCAGCCTGTATCACCGAGCGAACCTCGGTCGGCAAGTGCGCATAGTCGTCGACGAAGCGCACGCCGCGTGTCTCGCCTCGCGGCTCGAACCGACGTGCCACGCCCGCGAAACGAGCTAGCGCTCTTCTTGCCGCATCGAATGGGGCTCCTGCTCTCATCGCGGCCACCGTGGCCACTGCGGCGTTGTTGGCTATGTTGGCTCCGATCACAGGAAGAGCGAGACGTCCTAGGACCTCCGCACCGCGGCGCAGATCGAACGACACGCCCGTCGCGCCGATGATTTGCCTCTCGATGCGGCAGGTGGCCGCTTCTGAGCACCCCACGAGATCAGCACCATGGCGCAGACCCAACTCCAAGACCACGGGCTCGTCGGACCCTGCGACGACACCGCCCGGACGGTCCGTGCAGAATTCGTCGAACGCTGCCACGAGTTGGTCGAACGTGCCGTAGTGGTCGAGATGGTCCGGCTCCACGTTGGTCACCACAGCCACCTCGGGATCGAGGAAATTGAACGTGCCGTCGCTCTCGTCAGCTTCCACCACCAGCCACTGCCCACAGTCCCAGACCGCGTTGGTGCCGATCTCGTTCACGTCTCCCCCGATCAAGAAGCTCGGCCGCATGCCGGCTTCCACCAAGATCAACGCCAACATCGAGGTCGTGGTGGTCTTCCCGTGCGTTCCCGACACCGCCACACATCGGCGCGCGGCGCATAGCTCCGCCAGCATCTGCGCGCGCGAGAGCACCCGGACACCGCGCCGACGCGCCCGTGCCACTTCGGGGTTCGACTCGGGAATCGCCGAAGACACGGTGACCAGCTCGGCATCATCGACGTGTGCCGCATCGTGGCCCACGAAGACGGAAACGCCGGCGGCGGCCAGCCGCTGGACAGCCGCGGAAGGCTTGAGATCGCTGCCACTCACCTGGTGGCCCATGGCAGCCAGCACCGAGGCGATCGCGCTCATCCCTGCACCGCCCACGCCCACGACGTGGATCCGCCGCTTCCCGGACAGCTCCGACGGCCGCAACCCCATCTTGCCCGCGCTCACCGAGCTCTGCCCGTCTGGGCATCACGAGGTCGCCTCCGGGCCTTCGTAAACATCCTGATGCCCTCCCGCCGGGCCCGCGCCTGCGCCTCGACGACCGCCACGACCGCAGAAAGAGCATCGGGACGACCGAGCTCTGCAGCAGCACGCCGCATGCCATCCATCAGTCTCGGGTCGACCACGAGACGATCTAGCTCGACGACGAGCCGCTCAGGAGTGCAGGCGCTGTCTTCGACCACCACCGCTGCACCTGCACGTTCGAGCACCGCCGCGTTGGCGACCTGGTGATCACCGGGAGCACCCGGCAGAGGCACCACGACCGCCGGCACCCCCACGACAGTGAGCTCCGCCACCGTGTTGGCGCCCGCGCGGCAGACGACTACATCTGCCGCCTGGTAGAAGAGCGACATCCGCTCCTCGTAGGCCACCTGCTGGTACCAAAGTTCTCGGGTCGACATCTCCGCCTTCAGCTCCCCCGCCCATTTCGCGTCCCGCCCACCCACCACGTGATAGATGGCCACGTCCGAGCGCTTCTCCCAGATCCTGGCCAGCCCGAGCACCGCCTCGTTCAATCTCCTGGCCCCGAGCGAACCTCCCACCGCGGCGACCACATGGCGGCCAGGTGGAATCCCAAGGTCCTGTCGCGCACCCTGGCGCGCCGAGGCGTCCGGCCGCGACACAGCCGACACCTCCTCACGTACGGGCGCGCCTGTGAGCACGGCGCGAGGAAGCGGCGTCCCTTCGAACGCCACGGCCGTCGCCCTGGCGAACCTGCCCACCAGCCGGTTCGCCGCGCCAGGCACTGCGTCGACGTTCACCAACACCAGCGGTACTCCGAGCGCGGCTGCGGCGATCGCAGTGGGCACGCAGGCGTAACCCCCCATCGCCACGACCACGGCCGGGCGGCGCCGCACCACGACCACGACTGCGAGAACCCCAGCGAGGGCCAGCTGGGTGAACGCGGCCAGGTTCTGCACGACGGCTCGGGGGGTAGCACGCCTGGAGAAGCCACGGCCCGGCAGAAGGGTGACGGGCAGCCCCGTACCACGGACCAACTGCGAGTCCAGACCGCGACGTGAGCCCACGAGCTCGACAGACTGCGGTCCGAGCTTCAAAGCCAGAGCGCGCGCCACCGCCAGTGCCGGGACGACATGGCCGCCCGTGCCTCCTCCGGCAACGAGCGCGAAGCGGTCAGGGCTCACCGGACCGCCCTTCCGGCGGCGCCCCTGGCCAACGGCGCCGACCTCACCGACTTCTCCTGGTCCTCGGTCCCTCGTTCACCGTGTTCTGCGCCGAACCACTTCTGCGCGCAGCGTGCGCGCCGAAGGCACCGAGACGACCGGCCGACGCTCGTGGGCGGCGATATTGGCCAGTATCCCTGCCGCGACCATCGTTATCACCAACGAGGAACCACCGAAGGAGACGAACGGCAGCGGTATGCCTGTCACGGGCAGCAGCCCGATGACAGCCCCGATGTTGATCACAGCCTGGCTCGTGATCCAGCAGGTGCACGCGACCGCGAGCAGCCCTCCGAATCGGTCGGGAGCCCGCGTCGCGGCGCGAAAGCCGTACCAGGCCAGCGCAGAGAACAGCAAGAGGACCAGGAGTGTGCCGACAAGGCCCGCTTCCTCGCCGATGACCGAGAAGATGAAGTCTGTATGCGCGTTCGGCAGAAGGCCCCACTTCTCCCGGCCGCCACCCAGGCCCAGCCCGTAGAGGTGGCCGGAACCCAGGCCGACGAGCGACTGCACCACTTGGTACCCCGATCCCTTGGCGTGCGCGAACGGGTTCAAGAAGGACAGCAGCCGGGCACGGCGATACGGTTCGGCCACGCCGACGATCAGCCCGGCCACCGACACCACGACCAGCGCCTTCAGCACCGGGCGCAGTGGTACGCCTCCCGCGTACAGCAACGTGAAGGTGATGCACGCCAGCACGATTGCGGTGCCCATGTCCGGTTGCCTGAGCACGAGGACACCCGCCACGACCAGAACCGTCAGCAGCGGCGCGACCACATCTCTGGTCTTGTGCACGCGCTTGGCTCGCCTTGCGAGCAGATCGGCGGCGAAGACCGCTATCGCCAGCTTCATGAGCTCCGACGGCTGGAGACGCAATTGGCCGAAACCGATCCAGCGGCTCGAACCACCTGCAGACACCCCGACGCCGGGAACCAGCACCGCAACGAGCAGGCCCAGAGTGCCGATCAGCATCACCATGCGCAGGCGCCGCCAGCGCACGTAGTGGATACGAGCCGTCACGCCCAGTGCGAGCGCGCCGAGCGCCATCCACAACACTTGTCGTTCGAAGATCGTCCACACCGATCCGTAGTACTCGAGCGAGGTGTAGGCAGACGCCGAGAGCACCATGACGAGGCCGACGGCACACAGGGCGCCGGTCAGGGTCAGCACCGCCCCTCGGGTCGAGATCAGGTCCTTGCGCCGGACACCGGTCGCCGCGACCCTCGGGCCCTCGCGACCCCCCTCCAGAAGGCGAAGATGGCCCGAGCTACGCGTCTGGGAAGCTGCAGAGCGCGGCTGCTGTGACGAACTCGCGCGAGGGGTCACAGCAGCACCTCCAGTGTCATACCGTGCACAGAGCGCGCTGTCGGGGACGTCGAATAGCCCGGTTGCACCCCTCCAGCCTCCCGCGCTGGCCCGTCACGATGGTGGAGCCTCCTCGAACCGCACCGTCGCGGCCGATGCCATGAGAAGGCACCACTGATTCCGGGACCCTCGACGAAGGAGCTCTGGCCGGTCACCACTGTCCCTCAGTGGGTCGTGGCCGAGAGAAAGTCGGCATAGAAGAGCCCGAGTCCGAGCGCAGCCAAGAGCCCGGCGAGGATCCAGAACCGGACTATCACGGTGGTTTCGGGCCAACCCATCAGCTCGAAGTGGTGGTGCAACGGTGCCATGAGGAACACCCGTCGGTGGAACACCCGGTAGCTCACCACCTGGATCACCACCGACATCGTGACGATCACGAACAGGCCGCCTATGACCGGAAGAAGCAGCTGCAGGTTCATCTGGAGGCAGAGCGCTGCCAGCGCGGACCCGATCGCCAAAGAACCCGTGTCCCCCATGAAGATCCGGGCGGGGGCGGCGTTCCACCACAGGAATCCGAGGCACGCTCCGGCGGTGGCGACCGATGAGAGAGCGAGGTCGAGAGCCGAGCTCACGTGATACAGGGAGAGGTGGCGGAACTGCCAGTACCCGATGATCGCCAGGATCGCGAAGCAGAACGTCGCCGAGCCCGAAGCCAGCCCGTCGAGGCCGTCTGTCAAGTTCACGGCATTGGCCGTTCCGACGATCACGAAAACCGCCCAGAAGACCCAGCCCACGCTGCCCAGGTTGATACCGACGGAGTTCCAGCGGGTGAACGACAGGTCCGTGTTCACTCCTGCCCAGTGC